>CALXTH010000038.1 GCA_944391365.1 uncultured Alphaproteobacteria bacterium
ACCTGACGAGGCTCTCAAAACCATTGATATCCTGAAAAAAGAACCGGACTTCAAATCACTTTATCATATTCAGGCCGGCATGCTGAATGACTACTTCGGCCGAGTCGACGAAGCTCAAAAACACTACGAAGTCATCATCAACGAAGAAGCAACCGAAATGTCATTCCGGTCGCTGCAGATTATCGCCAACTTTTACATCCGCAACAGTCAAAAAGACAAAGCCGTCGCCCTCGTCAACAAATACAACGACGACCGCCTCTTCATTGATATGCTGAAGAACCTTGCCCGGAACACCGCCGACGCCGTTCCTGAAAAAACCTCACCAATTCTGAGCTCCGCCAACATCGGTTTCAGTGAATCGCTGTTCAGCATTGCCAGTAATATGCGCCAGCTCTCATCCGGGGTTGACATTGCTCACATTTTCATCTGTCTGTCCATTTACGCCAACCCCAAGTACGACATCGGCAAACTTCTGCTGGCTGACATTTTGGAAAGCCGGGAAATGTATGCCGAAGCCAACGAGGTTTATGATGAAATTCCGCCCTCTTCCGAAAGCTATAACTCGGTACAGATAAAAAAAGCCGCCAATTACGTTATGCTTCAGGACTACAAAGCGGCTGAAATTCTGCTGACCTCTCTGGCTGAAGACAACCCCGATAACATCCAGATAAATATGGATCTGGGCGATGTCCTGCGGATCAACGGCAAATATAAAGAAGCCGTCAAATATTATGGCAAAGCCATCTCCGGCATCAAACGCGAAGACACCAACACCTGGGTTCTGTACTATGCGCTCGGCATTGCCAATGAACAAAGCGGAAACTGGAAAGAGGCTGAAAAGAACCTGAAACAGGCTCTTGAAAAAAGCCAAAACCACTATTATGTCCAGAATTATCTGGGGTACAGCTGGCTGAAACGCGGCGAAAACATTGAAGACGCCTTCACCCTGATTGTTGACGCCTATAATCAGGCACCGGGTGACGGACACATCACCGACAGCCTCGGCTGGGCGTTCTACCAACTGGGCAAATATGATCAGGCCGTTTATTACCTGGAAAAAGCCTCTGAGGCCGAACCGGCCAACGCCCTGATAAGCGCTCACCTGGGCGACGCTTATTGGCAGGTCGGCCGCCACAACGAAGCCGTATTTCAGTGGAAACATACCCTGAAAATGACTGATGATTCGGGCGAAGTCGACATGAAAGAAATTAAAAAGAAAATCACCAACGGCATGAAAAAAACCTCTCCGCTGCCCTATAAACCGGAGCTCATCGCCGACGCCCTCGCCGCCCTCCCTGAAGAAGAGTAAACAAGGAAATCTCATGACGAGACTCAATTAGTATTGAGCCTCGTCATATCTTTAAATTTTATTATAAACTCAAAATAAAACCTGAAATTTTGACAAATAAAAAATCCCGTATTCTTAAAACACAGGACATTCAACAGCAAAGCGACCGGGTGAAGCTGCGCCAGCTTCCCACAGCCGGTTTTCCCAACTGCATAATCAGAATATCATAATGGGAGAACTTTAGCAAGCACTTTTTGATGTAATCACGAATTTGGGATTTTCAACCTGACAAAAAGGCTCAGGATTTCTCCTGAGCCTTTTCTCTCTCCGCCGGCACAATCTGAGCATCGCACCTCTTTTGCTCCCTATCTTGCAACAGCGTTCCCTCCCTGTTGTATAGGGAGGGAAAGGGAGGGTGAGTTATAAAATAATCTTCTTTATTTTCTCACCCCTCCTAACCTCCCCTATATCAACAGGGGAGGAATCCCTGAACCCTCCACCAACACAATCTGAGCATCGCGCTTCCTTTGCCCCTATCAACCTACAGCAAACCAATGGGATCGACCTGCCTCAGGTCGCGCCAGCTTGTTAAATAAGGTCAAAAATTTCGTTGACCAAAACCTCTGCACCATGAAAGACCTGCCCGATTGACTTGGCCGACATATAAGCCGGCGTCGTCACAATCCGGTTTTTCACATCAACACAGGCTTCATCAACCAGACAGTTCTGATGAACGGCACCCATTTTGGCAATACCGGCAGCCGTATCCTTATCCGTTCCGATTGTAACCGTCACTTTGTGCTTGCCGAGAACCCGGGCAACAACCACCGGCGCAATACACATCGCCCCGACAACAATCTTTGCGGCATAACTCTCCTCAATCACCCGACGAACCTCTTCATTCACCTCACAAGCCGCCCCTTTCTGAGCAAAATTACTGAGATTAAGCGCCGCACCAAATCCGCCCGGAAAAACAACCGCATCAAAATTCGCTGCCTTAAACTCGCGCAAATCCAAAATATTGCCCCGGGCAATCCGCGCCGATTCAGCCAACACATTGCGATTATCGGCATCCCCGGCCACCGCTGTCGATTCGCCCGTAAAATGATCTATCGTTCGCGCCTGCCAGGTATTCGGCGCAAAACATTGATAATGCCCTCCGTGCCTGTCTATTGCCAGCAGCAACGACACCGCCTCATGAATCTCCGATCCGTCATAAACCCCGCATCCTGACAAAACAACCGCAAATCTCGGTGCATCATTCATCATTATCCCAGCGCCTCCCCGCATAATAGTTATTGCAATACCTTTTTATATATAATATATTACGGGATAATTTCAAATAAAAAAGACAGGATTTAAAAACAAATGCAAACAGAAATAACCACCTTGGCCAACGGATTGAGAATCATCACCTCCGCGCGGGAAAACACCCACACCGTCTCGCTCGGCATCTGGGTAAAATCCGGTGCGGCCTGCGAACGCCCGGAAGAAAACGGCATTTCCCATTTTCTGGAACACATGGTTTTCAAAGGCACACCAACCCGCACCTCACTGCAAATTGATGAAGAAATTGAAGACGCCGGCGGCCAGACCAACGCCTATACCTCGCGTGAATTTACGGCTTTCTATGCCAAAATGCTGAAAGAAGATGCCGAACTCGCCCTTGACGTCTTGTCCGATATCTACCTGAACGCCTCTTTCCCCGAAACCGAAATGGCCAAAGAAAAAGAAGTCGTCGTACAGGAAATCAAACAAACCATAGATACCCCGGACGATATTATTTTTGACTACCTCCAGGAACAGGCTTTTCCCGGACAGGCGCTCGGCCGCACCATTCTCGGCCCGGCGGAAAAAGTCCGCGCCTTCTCGCCTGATGACCTGAAAACCTATCGGCAAAATCACTACGCCGCGGAAAACACCGTTGTCTGCGCCGTCGGCAACATCAAACATGAAACCTTTGTCAACATGGTCAAACAACGCTTTGCAACTTTTCGCCCGCATAAAAACTTTACAACTGACACGCAGACCTACGGTGGCGGTTTTTTTGCCGAAAAGCGGGACATTGAACAGGCTCATGTACTGCTCGGTTTCCAAGGCTTAAAATATACCGACGCCGACTATTATCCCTGCACCGTCATGTCCACCATTCTGGGCGGCGGCTCAACCTCCCGCCTGTTTCAGGAAATTCGTGAAAAACGCGGCCTGGTTTACACCACATACAGCTTCAGCAACTCCCACTCCGGCACCGGCCTGTTCGGTATTTACGCCGGCACCACCAACCGCGAACTCCAAACCCTTATCCCCGTTGTCTGCGATGAAATCAAAAAAATCTGCGACCACAAAGTCTCAGACAAAGAACTGCGACGCGCCAAAACCCAGCTGAAAGCCAGCATGCTGATGAGCCTTGAAAGCTCCTCTTCTACCTCTGAAATCCTTGCCCGCCAGATGTTGATTTTTGACCGCATTATCCCGGTTGAAGAAATGGTCGAACGGATTGAAAACGTCTCGGCCGAAGACATCCGCCGCATTGCCGGAACAATCTTCTCCACCACACCGGCTTATACCCTGGTCGGTGACATTGACGGACATCCTGATTATGAAACCCTGAAAAGAGATCTCCGCCGCTGACATGACCGCCAAACTTAAAGACATAAACCTCTATCTGGCTGAACCTCGTGGTTTTTGCGCCGGAGTCAGACGCGCCGTCGCTATTGTCGAAGAGGCGCTCAACCGTTTCGGCGCACCGGTGTATGTCCGTCATGAAATTGTCCACAACAAACACGTTATCAATGGCTTAGCAACAAAAGGCGCTGTTTTTGTTGAAGATTTAAAAGACATTCCGGATCAAAGCATCGTCATCTTTTCCGCACATGGCGTCAGCCAAAGCGTCATTGATGAAGCTCACCTGAAAAAACTCGTCACCATAAACGCCACCTGCCCGCTGGTCGAAAAAGTTCACCAACAAATTATCAAATATGCCGCCCGGCAAATGGAAATCATCGTCATCGGCAAAGCCTCCCACCCCGAAATCGTCGGAACCCTCGGCCAAATCCCCGGCTATACCGGCATTCACGTCATTAACAGCGCCGAAGAAGCCGAACAGCTGCAAATTTCCCCCCAAAAACCGGTCGGTTTCGTAACCCAGACAACCCTTTCCGTTGATGACACCGCCGAAATCATCCACATTCTGCACCGCCGTTTTCCCAATATCCACGGCCTGCAAAAAAAACACATCTGCTACGCCACCACCAACCGCCAGCTGGCCGTCAAAGCAATTGCCAAAGAAAGTGAATGCGTCTTTATTCTCGGATCAAAAAACTCTTCAAATTCCGGACAGCTCCGCAATGTCGCCCTCAAAAACGGCGCCGGAAAGGCTTTCCTCATTGATGACGCAACAGAAATTGACTGGCGTGAACTTGACAACATCTCCCGCATCGGCATCAGCGCCGGCGCCTCTGCACCCGAATATCTGGTCGAAGATTTAATCAAAACTTTCCGCTCACGTTATAATAAAATTAATATTCACCATGTTATAGTCACCAAAGAAAATGTAAATTTCAAGGTATAATCCCGCCTTTTGCAAACAAAATAATTTAAGGAAAAGCCATGTCCCGCGCGGAAGATATTTTTCAAAAACTGATTTATTTCGGCGAAGACGCCATTGATGATTTCATCATCAACCGCCAGGCGGAAGAACTGTTTCTGGACTTCAAACAAGCCACACCCGGTATCGGCAAAAACGTCACCTCGCTCCCCCGCGACGACCGCAAAAATCTGGCCAAATGTATCTCCGGTTTCGGCAACTCCGAAGGCGGCGTCATCATCTGGGGCGTTGAATGCTCCCGTGACATTGACATCGGCGACGTGGCCAAGGCCAAAGTCAAAGTGCATAATGTCCACCGTTTTCTGAGCTGGCTCGAAAACGCCATTTCCGGCTGCACCATTCCCAGTCACAACAAAGTACGCAACCATATCGTCAGTATTGATGAAAACGGCGACGGTTTCATCGCCACATATATCCCGAAATCAGAAATTTCGCCCCTGATGTCCACCGTCGGCAACAGCATCTACATCCGCTCCGGCTCCAACAACGTCCCCGCGCCTTATTCCGTCATTGCCGGCATGTTCGGCCGCCGGCCGCAACCCAATATTGAACCGATTATCAGCGACCGCAAACTTGAAGTCATGGAAAATACCGCGGAAAACAAAATCTATGACCTCGGACAAAAAGAACCGGATAAGCCTGAAAAATATGTCCGGGTCAGCTTTTCAATTCACGGGCACAACGACAGTAGCGTTATTGCCCGGGAGCTGTATCTTTCCTGCATAACCGAGCACTACGGCAGCGACCACAACAAAGTCCGTTTTTCCAGCTATAATCAAATGGACTCAATCCTTGGCATGAACAATCAGCTCAACCTGATTACCCGGCCTGAACTTCGCCTGCCGCCGCGCAGCACTTTTAAATTTACCAATGTTGAAATTATTCTCACCCAACATACGTATGATGACTTTTTGTTTGACGGCATTATCGGCGCGGATGAGGCCGCACCGCATGACTTCCGGATTTACATCAACAAAAACACCCTGCGCTCCTTTGTCGCCCGGGTCATCAAAGGCGATGAGGATGAACACCTGATTTATGCCGAATTTTTCACTGACTTTTTAAGGAGTGACTTCTGATGCCCCGGATTGAAATTTTCACGGACGGCGCCTGCTCCGGCAACCCCGGCCCCGGCGGCTGGGGCGCCCGCCTCCGTCATAAAAAGACCGAAAAAGAACTCAG
>CALXTH010000039.1 GCA_944391365.1 uncultured Alphaproteobacteria bacterium
CGAACGTATATTTTACCCGGTTTATCATAAGATTGCACCCAATAATCACCTGAAGGAGTCGGAGCGAATATCCAAGCGTGAGATCTGCTATATTCCGATGAAGTCCACATATACTCATTCGGAGTAAAAGCTTGGTTTCCTATTTCTTTACCTCCAGCCGTTTTGAGGCCGATATTAACTTTGTTATATGTTGCCTTATCCGTTAAAAAATTTAACAAACCGGCGGAAGGCAAACACCAACGATATTGAACCATCATTCCCGAAGGTTTATATTCAGCCGCAATCCATGCCGCAGGAAACCGCGATTTGGAACCTCTGGCCATTATAATATCTGTATTAGTACAACTGTCTTGAATATCATCGGGTGTAGAAGTGTAATTATTCAATTCCGGTATATCCGTATCATAAACACTCCAAGCTGTATTTTCTGCAATAGGCTCAGTTGTAATAATCCACCCGCCTCCGGAACCATCAGAATAAATGACAACACCTAATAAGGTCTTATTTGAAAGCTTGCTGTTAGAACATGTTCCATCGTTATAATATAAAGCTCCCACATCACAAGCAGAAAGAACGGAAGTACAGCCACCGCCTTTCCACTCATAGCCATCAGCACATTGACACATCATATATTTTCCGTCACAGGGTTGTCCAATACTCCCAATATAACCGGTTCCGGAACAGGAATATTTGAAATCTAATTTATCACAGGCGATTTTCATACATTCCTCTTCATTTGCGCCCAGACATGCCCATTTGTTCCCGAATGGGCATTTGACACCTTTACCGCCGTTACAAGTTGTTTCAGTGTAGCCCAAAGTCGCACAATCCTGCGTTGCCACACATTGAGCATAAGATAAAGTCGAAATAAAGGACAGAGAAGTCCCTAAAAGTAAAAATTTAATTTTCATGACACACCTCTTTAATGATACAGTTTCATACAAAGACAAGTATATCATAATTAAATTTTATTGTAAATTATAAATTAAAAATAAAAACTGAAATTTTGACAAATAAAAAATCCCGTGTTCTTAAGACACAGGACATTCAACAGCAAAGCGACCGGGTGAAGCTGCGCCAGCTTGCAACAGCGTTCCTCCCCTTAATTCCTTTAAGGGGAGGACAGGAAGGGTTTATAAAAAAATATCTATATTCTCCCTCCCTGTTGTTTAGGGAGGGCTGGGGAGGGTGAGAGATTCACAAGCATATTAAACAAATCACACCCAACCAGTTCGCCTCTAAATCTTCAGGGGAGGAACCCCTGAACACTCCACCAACTCTATCTAAGCATCGCGCCTTCAAGCCCCAACCCATCTACCGCCAACCGATGGGATCGACCTGCCTCAGGTCGCGGCCTAAATATCGGCAATAATCTGCATGCTGATTATTTCATCCGGATTGGAGACGGCACCATTAGGCCCATCACCTTTTTTGATATTGTCAACATATTCCATACCGGAAGTAACTTCCCCCCATACGGTATATTGACCATTCAACCAGTCACAGTCGCCAAAACAAATAAAAAACTGACTGTCGGCCGAGTCCGGCATCATCGAACGAGCCATGGAAACCGTTCCCCGTTTATGCGGCCGAGTGTTAAACTCGGCTTTCAGCTTTTTGCCGGAACCGCCGGTTCCCGTTCCGTAAGGGCAGCCGGTCTGCGCCATAAATCCCTCAATAACCCGGTGGAATTTAAGCCCGTTGTAAAACCCCGCGCGAACCAGCTCTTTAATCCGGGCAACATGATTCGGCGCCGAGTCCGGAAACATCTCAATGACGACATCCCCATCCTTGAGCTTCAACAAAATCGCATTCTCTTTATCTTTAACCTGATACGAATGTTTGATTTTCTTAGACCGGGAGGCGCTGACCCCGAGCTTTTTTGTCTCGGCAGGCTTTAGCCCTTTGGTCTCGCTTTTGCCCAAAGATTTTGTTTCGGATTTTGCCAATTTGGGCGTTTTTTCCTTAACCTGAGAGGCTGACTTCTTTACCGCTTTCATATTCTTAACCTTTCTTGTTAAATCTCTGACTAAGAATAATATAGGCGCCGCAAATTAAAATTGCACTAACAAAAGGTTATTTTTTTCTTCCGTTTAAAATAAAATCAACCCGCTCTTCCGGAGAAAGCTTTTTGGGATAATACTTGTCAACTCTTTTCAAAACCTTATACAAACCGAGGCCGTTGGCAATTTGCACCGCTAATCCCGGACGCGCATTCAGTTCAAGCATCATTGGTCCTTTATTAGCATCAAGAACAATATCCGCCCCGAGATACCCCAGTCCGGTCATTTCATAAGCCTTGGCGCCGATAAGCAAATGCTCCCGCCAGAACGGTACTTCGATTTTGGAAAGATCGGCACCGGTGTCGGGATGATGGGTAATGGGTTTGTTTCGCATAACTGCTTTGAGCGTTTTGCCGGTTTTGATATCCAACCCCACCCCGACGGCGCCCTGGTGAAGATTGGCCCGCCCGCCGGAAGCAGCGGTGGCCAGCCGGGTCATTGCCATAACCGGATATCCTTTGTAAACAATCAGGCGCACATCAGGAATGCCCTGATAGCTGTAATCATCAAAAATATGGCTGAAATTGACCATCTCCTCAATAACGGCCGTATCATACTGTCCGCCCAGACTATAAAGCCCGCTCAGCGTATTGGAAATATGCTGGTAAATATCTTTATAAGCCAGCCTGCGCCCGGACGGGGTTGTGAAACCGGTCTCATCATGCGCGGTAATAACCAGCACACCTTTTCCGCCGCTGCCATGTGCCGGTTTAATGACAAAAGAATTCCAGCCCTTGATAATATTTTCAAAATTTGCCGCCTCGTGCTGAAATTCAATCTTGCCGATGAGCCTCGGCGTTGTAATCCCGAACTTCTGCGCCAGATTTTTAGTTTGAACCTTGTCATCCACTAAGGGAAAAAGCCGCCGGCGATTGAATTTTGAAATAATTTTAAAATTCCGGTTGTTCATTCCCATAATACCGGCTTCACGCAGCTTAGCCGGCGAGGCAAAATATTTAGACAGCCACTTAAACATCAACGCCTCCGTTATTTGACCAGCGGCCGAAAACGCTTGAGCTCCGTCAAACGGTAGCCGGTATAGGTTCCGAGCAGCATAACCAGGAACAAAATAACCAGATTCAGTTCATTAAAGGCAAACATAATGTAGCGAATGGTTTCATTGCAAATGACGGCATAAGTCGCCAATGCGGCAATAACACTGAAAATAATCTGGCGGCAGGAATTAAACGCACCTTCTTCTTCCCAGGTAATGGAAGCGCGCTCAATAATCCAGGCCATGATGATAATCGGGAAAAATGCAGCCGATGAACCAATAGATGAACTGAAACGATAACCAAAGACCGTCATAAACTGAATAATCAGAATCACACAGATAACCACTGCTGAAATCCGCGGAACCAGCAAAAGATTAAGCCGCGTGAACAAAGCCCGGATAAGCAGGCCGACGGTCATGATAATGGCAAAGCAGATAATCCCCGGAATGAGTCCGGTCTTGACCAGAGCCATGGCCAGCAGCATTGGCGTAAAAGTCCCCATGGTTGACAGGCCGATAAAATTACGGATGACGGCAATAATCAAAATCGCCAGAGGAAAGATCATCAGCCATTTCAGGCTGTTCTGCTGATCAACCGGCAGGTTGTAAATTGAAGAGTCAAACACATCTTTTTCATTGGCCAGTTTGGCTCTTTTTCCAGCCAGACTGAAAGATGTCGTAACCGATTTCAAAACCGAGAATTTGACAACGGAACCAGAGCCACCTTCCAAATCAAGCAGAGAATTTCCGCCGCGTTGGATAATAATAAAGTCTTTGGGCAGGCCGATTTGTCCGGTTGACAAATCATACAGTTTCCACCGCCCGTCAATATAAGCCTCCAGCATCAAATCCGGCTCAAAAGATTGTTTGTTTTCAGCCAGTTTGATACCGCGCGCCAAACGGGACGGAACCTTTTTGTAGGCCAAAAGCGAAGAAATAATCTCGGCTGTTGCTTTCGGCGTTTTTTTCAGCGGCATAAAAGCAACGACGGTCGGTTCCGGCGGAATCTGATTGAACAACCGGATAATCTGCTGCGGCAGATCACCGGGCTGCTTTTGTGCCAGAAACAGAATTTCATCAGCCACGGCTTTTTGCTTTTCGTCAAAAAACGGAGCTTCTGGAGCCGGAGGAGTCGGCGCTTCAACCTTTCCTTTGGCGCCTTCATTGTCAAACAGGAGAATACGGTAATAAACATTCTGAATACCTTCTCTCGGAGCCGAAGTTAAAATTAGGCGTCCGTCCTCCAGTGATGACTGATATCCCGGTGCGACAATATCCTGATCCAGAACTTTATATTCATTGCTTGATTTCGGTGTCGCCAGTGAGATTTTAATCGGATTCCCGTCGGCTTCAAACGACACGTCCGCTTCCACGGTCCAGACATTGGCTCTGGTCTTCGGCGCCAGGGAAAAGCCCCAGTAATTGATTTTATAATACATGCTGTATCCGGCATATCCCAAAGAAATCAACAAAAAAATCGTCAGAATAAACCTGATGGTGACCAGTCTTTTTAATCTGTATAACATTTCCTGCCTGCTGATATGTATTTAGTTTAAAGTATTAGACAATGCCGTGTCGACAATTGCTCTTCCGGTCAGAATATTGCGCCCGACCAGCACCTGATAAGTAAATTTATCCCGCTGCGCCAGTGTAAACTGGACATTTGACATCATAACCGAACCTATTTTAATATTCATATCCACGACATAGCGTTTTTCATGCTCGTTGATACGGACAATTTCCGTTACTTTTCTGACCGGTTTTTCAAAATGATATTTCTCGCCGTTGGTTCGGTTGATAACCTCGAATGATACCCATTTTTCGCCGTCGCGCTCAAACGGCTTGATATTGTCGGCATCAATGGACGAAGTCTCGGCACCCGTATCGATTCTCGCTGCAATCGGAGATTTCATCGGCAGGATATAAACCGGCTCGACTTGTCCGATAATACCCAGAGCATGTTTCTTGATCGGCTTTTTGACTTCCACGGCCGGTACGATTTCCGGCATCTGTTTGGGCTGATGTGACTGGCAGGCGCTTAAAAGCAAAGCCAGAGGTAAAATAGAAAAAAGAAAAATCAATTTCATGGTCTTATTCTTCTTAATCAAATTTTAAACAAGTTTAGCTTATTTACAATCAAAATCACAAAAAAGTAAAGTCAAATTTGGATGCTCTGTATAAAACGGTGAGCGGTTGTCAGGTTATGAAAGGAAAGAAAAGTGGATTTGTCGGAAAAAGAGAAAAAAGCCCGAATAGCCCGGATAAAACGCTATAAAAAGTTAAAGCGTATTCAAAGCTGCCGACGCCGGACCAAATTAAATATGACGGCGGCCAAAATGCTGACCTATGCTTCCATGCCGGCATTAGCCATGTTCCCTTCCGGAGACGGCGGAGTCGCCGAAGCCCGCGGATATGGGAACAGCGAAATTGTCATCAGTGCAGATGCCGGAAATTTCAATCATTTGCAAAGTGTCGCGGTTAATCATTATAACATTGATACAGCCATAAACAACATCGTCTCAAATGACGGCGAACGCTTTATGGAAAAGCTTAACAGCCAGTATCGGGAAATCAGCAGCCATCCCCGCGGAACCAAACGAAAAAATTATGTAAAAACTTTGTTCGGAGACATAAATTATTGCAATATGGCGGTCATTCGGGCTTTACATAAT
>CALXTH010000040.1 GCA_944391365.1 uncultured Alphaproteobacteria bacterium
TCTTCCGATCTCATACAGCATGATAAAAAACAGATATCCTGAAATAAGCGAAAATTTCTGGCTCGCTGTCCGCGGCAATCTGGAAACCGCTGCCGACATCGTGCTGTGGGACAACATCTGCCGCCGCCCGCTTGCGCCGCAGATTGAAGACCGGGAGCTGACTGGTCTTGCGGCTGATCTTCTGCCGCCGGAACCCTGGAATGAAAAGACGTTTAACGACTGGTTGTCTGCGGTCAAAACCCGGAGCGGCAAAAAAGGCAGAGATTTGTTCCACCCGTTGCGTAAAGCTCTGACCGCCGAAGAAAACGGGCCGGAACTGAAAATTTTATTGCCGCTGATCGGCCGGGAAAAAGCTTATAAACGCTTAAAAGGCGAAACCGCCTGATTGTCATAAAAACACAAGGAGAAAAAAATGGTAGACATATATCTGAACAATACTTTGAAACGGCTCAAAGACAAATTTGAGCCGATTGACTGTAACCATGTCCGGATGTATGTCTGTGGACCGACGGTTTATGACAAAGCCCATCTCGGCAATGCCAAAACCCCTGTTGTGTTTGATGTTTTGTATCGCTTGCTGCGCCATGTCTACGGCAAAGAACATGTGACTTATGTATCCAACATTACCGATGTCGATGACAAAATTTTGAACAAGCATAAAGAAACCGGCCGTCCGATTCGCGAAATCACGCAGGAAACTTATGACTGGTATATCGCAGACATGAAAAAGCTCAATGTTCTTGATCCTGATTTCCGCCCCCGGGCGACGGAATATATTGATGAGATGATTGAGCTGGTCAAAAGACTTCTGGCCAACGGACATGCCTATGAGGCCGAAGGGCATGTCTTGTTCTCTGTCGATTCGATGAAAAATTATGGTTTCCTTTCCGGCCGCAGCATGAAAGAAATGCTTGCCGGCGCCCGGATTGAAGTTGCCGATTACAAAAAGAACCCGGCGGATTTTGTCCTGTGGAAACCCTCCGATGCCGACCAGCCCGGTTGGAACAGCCCGTGGGGGTACGGACGCCCCGGCTGGCACCTGGAATGTTCGGCTATGAGTTCAAAACTGCTCGGCAATGATTTTGATATTCACGGCGGCGGGTCAGACCTGATCTTTCCCCACCATGAAAACGAATGCGCTCAGTCCTGCTGTGCATTTGAGGGCTCGCATTTTGCGCATTACTGGGTCCATACCGGCATGTTAATGGTTGACGGGGTCAAAATGTCCAAATCTTTGGGGAATTTTTTCACCGTTGATGAAGTTTTGGCCAAACACCCGGCCGAGGCGTTGCGCCTGCTGTTTCTGACCACACATTACCATCAGCCGTTCAACTTTACCTTTGAGGGGTTGAACAATGCCAAACAGACACTGGACAAGTTTTATAATGCTCTGCGCAATGTTGAGAAAGTAAAAGCTGTTGCGATGGCGCCGGATGAACGAGTCGTTGCCGCGCTGGCCGATGATCTGAACACGCCGCTGGCGCTGTCTTATCTGCATGAGATTGTCAACAGTCTGAACAAAGCGGAAACAGAGGCTGATAAGGCCAGATATAAAGGCCTGTTGTTAGCCAGTGCCGATATGCTCGGCTTGCTGTATCAAAATGCTGAAACCTGGTTTAAAGGGGAGGGCGGTTCGTCCGGTTTGTCGGTGACCGAAATTGAGGCCAAAATCGCCGAACGTATCGCCGCCAAAAAAAGCAAGGACTATGCTCGGGCAGATGCGATTCGCAATGAATTGAAAGAACAGGGCATCCTCCTTGAAGATACCCCGTCCGGCACCACCTGGAAACGTGCCTGATTCGGTTGTCCGATTCGTCTTCCCAAGCCCGGTCTTGACACCGGGCTTTGAATTTTAAGAAGCCAAAAACCTAATAAGAAGCGAGCACCGGGCGAACATAGCGGTTGCTGCCGCCGTAGGTGTAGTCCACATCGCCATTAGACATATTCACGTCGTACTGGCCGCCGTCGCTGCCGGTGGTAGACGCCCAATACCAGCCTTCTGTCAATTTTGTACCGCCGTTTGTCGAAAGAAGACTGTTCAATGAGGATTTGTTATTGTACATGGTCTTTAATTGATCAAGAGTCGGCAATGTCCCTTTCAAATTACCACAGAAACTATAGTTCTGGCAGCTGCTATTTGCACTGCTCCAGTTCATTGTACCCAAGTCTTTCATCGCCACATAGAAGTTCATGCCCGGAGCCTTGACGGCCACCACAGCCCCATTGCAATAGTACAAGTCGCCAACAGCGCCGTTCTGAGCCTGTTTCTGACAACTTCCGTCTTTCCACTCATAGCCGCTTGCACACGTGCATTGAGTATATTTTCCACCGCAGGCGGAGCCTGCGCCACCGGCGTAGCCGGTCCCTGTGCAAGTATATTGATAAGCAGATGAACAGGAAAGGGCGCAACTGCTCCCGTTCCACGCATAATTTGCTGCACAAGAACATGTTTTATATTTCCCACCACAAGGTTGCCCCGAACCGCCGGAATACCCAGTTCCTGTACAAGAATATTTAAAACCATTCTTGTCACAAACAGCGGCCTCATCTTCGGCACAAAACCACCCCGAGCCAAACGGACATTTAACGCCTTTCCCACCATTGCAGGAACTCTCCGTATATCCAAGCGTAGTACAATCCTGTGCCGGAATACATTGTCCAAAAGCCAAACCGGGAAGACAGGACAAACTTGTCCCTAAGACTAAATAAACTTGAAACTTCATGACACACATCCTTTATAACATCTTTATAACATCACACAGGATAGTATATCATATTTCAAAATACTTGTAAATCACAAATTCAATATAAAGACGAAAAAATGATGTAAAAAGAAAGGCCGGCTCTACCAACTTGACGAAAAGGTTCAAAATTTTTCCTGAGCCTTTATCTCTGTAGGGGCACAATCCGCACGCAGTGCACTTCAAGCTCCAATCAACCAACAGCTAAGAGATGGGGTGAAGCTGCCTCAGCTTCCATCAGCTTGCAACAGCTTCCCTCCCCTTAATTCCGTTAAGGGGAGGACAGGAAGGGTTTATAAAAAAAATCATCTGAATCATCATCGCAAGCCGGATATACCCCGGCGTGGCGATCTCATAAAAAATAAATCGACTGTCATGTTCGGACTTGATCGGGGAATCCAGGTCCGGTAAAAACTTCACAGCCGCAGGCTGTGCCTAAATTCACCTCTCTTAGTAGAGAGGTCGCCCGTAAGGGCGGGTGAGTATGATTCAAAAAAATAGCTTCATTCTCTCTATCTACTCACCCTGTCCCTCTCTAGCAAGAGAGGGAAACTCGGAGCTATCCACAGCGTCCCTTCCCTTAGTAGGGAAGGACAGGGTGAGTAGATAAAAACATCCTTATTCTTTTTTATCTACTCACCCTACCCCTCTCTATCAAGAGAGGGAACTTTTTTCCTCCCTTCACTCTCCACCGGCACAATCTGCACGCAGTACGCTTCAAGCCCCTATCTACCTACAGCTCCCCCTCCCTGTTGTATAGGGAGGGCCGGGGTGGGTGAGTTACAAATTGCCCTCTTCATTTTCTCACCCCCTCTTCACTTTCTCACCCCTCCTAACCTCCCCTATATCAACAGGGGAGGAATCCTTTCACCACCAACTCTATCTGAACATCGCGCCTCATTAGCCGCCGAACAAGCTACCGCTAACCGATCGGATCAAACGGCGCCCGTTTGTTAGTCGACACATAAAACATAATTCGTATTAAACGGACATCTCAGCGTCTTGCCCGAACACG
>CALXTH010000041.1 GCA_944391365.1 uncultured Alphaproteobacteria bacterium
TTACTCCACAACCTTAATGCCCATAGAAACAGCCTGACCTTTAACCATATTCATGGCTGATTCGACTGTTGAACAATTCAAATCAGGCAGCTTGGCTGTAGCAATTTCTCTGACCTGCGCCAAAGTAATCTGACCGGCAACCGTTTTGCTCGGTTCTTTAGACCCGGACTTGATATTGGCAGCCTTTTTAATGTAGTAAGAAACCGGCGGCAGTTTGGTTTCAAAGACAAAAGATTTGTCTTCATAAGCCGTAATAACAACCGGAACCGGCACACCTGGCTCCATTTTCTGGGTCGCGGCATTAAACTGCTTGCAGAAATCCATGATATTCAAGCCTTTCTGGCCCAGAGCCGGACCAACCGGAGGAGAAGGATTAGCCTTTCCTGCGGGAATTTGAAGCTTGATTAATCCTAAAATCTTCTTTTTAGATTTAGCCATTTCAAAAACCTCTTGTTAGGTTTCGTGGTCTCTCAGGCGATGGCTCGCCTCCCACGAAATTACATTAAAACACACGATTCTCTTTCTGTCGGACAAAATCCGCCTTTCAGAGTCGCCTCTATATAACAGCTTTAAATTAAAAAGACAAGCATTTTTTTCAAAAATTTTGCCCATTCCGCGGTTTTTCCGCCTTTTAAACTCACTTGTTATTCAAATCGGAAGTACATTGCGGACACCTGACCGCGCCAACCGGAATCTCCGAACAGCAATAAGGACAGATTTTGGTTTTCGGAGCAGCCTCGGCCGCATCAGCAGCCTCTTTTTTATCAACCGCGGCCTGAAGTTTGTTTAACGCCTTAATCAGAACGAACACCGCCAGAGCCACAATAACAAAACTGATAAGCGTATTAATAAACAAACCATAATTCACAGTCACCGCACCGGCAGCCTGCGCGGCCTCAAGCGAGGCATAAGGCCCCGGCACCTTCCCATCATGCAAAGTCAGATACAAATTGGAAAAATCAACCTTACCAAGCAACATACCCAGCGGCGGCATAATAACATCCTTCACCAAAGAGTCGACAATCTTGCCGAATGCGGCCCCGATGATAATACCGACCGCCATATCAATCACATTGCCCCGCACGGCAAATTTCTTAAACTCATTAATAAAACTTCTGAACATACCTTTCTCCGTCCCTCTGCCCCGCTCTGAGGCCTGATTAACAAAAAAGCCCCGACCCCGGAGCCTTCTTGTTTAACCAAAATTACTTGATTTTCTCAACCTGAGAAAATTCCAGTTCCACCGGCGTTGACCGGCCGAAAATGGAAACCGAAACCTTCAGACGCATTTTCTCGGTATCAACTTCCTCAACAAACCCCACAAAGGAAGCAAACGGCCCGTCATTAACCCTGACCTGCTCGCCGACTTCAAAGTCGACCTCTGTCCGCGGACGCTCAACCCCCTCGGTCATTTGTTTGATAATCCGCTGCGCCTCGGCCTCGGTAATCGGCTGCGGCTTGTTGCGGCTCCCGAGGAACCCGCTGACACGCGGCGTATTGCGGACAATATGCCAGCACTCATCAGTCATCACCATCTTAATCAGAACATAACCGGGGAAAAACTTCCTTTCGGAATTAACCCGGGCGCCTTTTTTGATTTCGACAACTTCTTCCGTCGGCACCATAATTTCAAGAATTTTATCGTCCATCCCTTTCAGGAGAGCCTGTTCCCTGATGGATTCGGCAACTTTTTTCTCCGATCCGGAATAAACATTTACAACATACCAGCGCGCTTCCATAAAACTAAACCCCAACATCTAAAATTAATTTGACAATCCAGCCAAGAATCTGATCGACAAAGAAAAAGAACGTCGCAGCAATCGCCACCAGAATAATCACCATGATAGAGGACTGCATAACTTCTTTTCTGGTCGGCCAGGTCACTTTTTTAACTTCCTGCTTAACCTGTCTGAAGAACTGAATTGGACTGACTTTTGCCATGGAACCTATCCACTAAAAAATTAAAACGAACCCAAAGGCTGCAGCACACATCACACAAGACACGAACCAACCGGTTCATGCTGCAAACATGCCCTGACTAATGTCGCCAACATATTAAATTATTTTTTATCTGTCAATAAGATATTTGCCGTTTACATAAATAATCCGTTCCCCTGCTCTTCGGTCACAAAAAAACAGCCGGACAAAATCTTCCGGCCGTTTTCCGATCATACCCCTTCGCGGTTCAATTCCCTTCTTCTGATCTCCGTCAACACAAGTTCATATTCCCGCACCTTGGAAACCGAATATCTGTCCTCAAGCGCGTCAAACAAAACACTGTGATAAACGCTCAGTTCCAAATCTGTCATCCCGGAAATTTTACGCATCAGCGCTTCCTTTTGACAACGTTTCTTTTTCAAAAAAACAAACATATGCCCGAAGAGTAATTTTATGCCAAAATCCATATACAATAATTTTAAAGAATGAAACAAAAATACTATCTGTCACTCAAATATAACACCTGCATCGTAAAAAAACAACTTTTTTTCAAATACCATAGCAAAGAAACTTTGACCTAAGCCATAAGCACTTCTGACCACAAGACCTAGAGGGACCGCTATGTCAGCCCCTCTCTTTAATTGCATACAACTAATCTAATCTTCCTTTACAAATTTCCAAAGACTGTCCTGTTTGTACACATTGATTGATAATCTCAGGCTTCTCAATATACTCATATTTCAAAAAAGGAACAATTAAATAAAGAAAAAAAATAAAAAATATTATACCTATTAGAATTATGACTTTCTTTAATATGTTACCACCTTTTGTTAATATATCTTTGCACAATCTCATTGCAATCTCCATTAGGATATTTCGTCCCGAGTAATCCACCTATTTTAATAGATTTTAATCAGTTAGATTTAATAATATCTTACAAATTTTAAGATTACCGCCCAAATAAAAAACGACCAGAAAAATACGAAAAATCCTAAAAATGAAGAATACAAAATAACAACATCAGACCAATTATATACAGTACAACACCAGTAGCCCAAGAATAAAATAGCTACTTCTCCTGTTCGCCATAAAACAGAAGGATTCTTTGCCAGAATTCTGCACCGCACAAAATCAAATAAAATATATAATATCAGATAAAATATATAAGCGGCAAAATAAAATTCTCTCGTAAAAACGCACGGCTTCCCATCTAAGGCCTGGTATAACTCGCCATACGTCCAAAGAAAAACATCGCAGCTATCCCCTTGAGAATTATTTCCCCAGACGACATCAAAAAGAAATGAGGCCAAAACAATCACAAACAAGTACCACAACAAATACAATAGCGTTCTTTTACTTATGATCAATTTCCTTGTCATTTATTTCTCCCAAAGTTTATTATCATATATAGTTTTTGTTCTGGCTCCGAAATCATTAACTTCCATCGCTCCTGTTCTATTCCAAACAGTTCCAACTTTCTCTGGAGTTTGCTTTATAACTTGAACGCCCAACTCAATATTTTGTTCAGGATTATAAGTATCATATTGTTTACCTCGAAAACCTCCCCAAGTTTTACCTTGAATATTCATCGGCATTTGAGAACCCGACATATGCAAAACATCTCCTAAATCGTTTAGGATTAATTTATGTCCGGTGGATGCCTCATTATACATAATCGCCTTAACAAGGTTAGGATCCACATCATATTTTTGAGTATATTTTTCAACAATGTCAAGATTTTCATTAACATTATCTCGGCCATATTTTTCTATTGTATACCACGGCATTTCATAATTAGCATCAGGATTGTTTTCAATATCTAAAAACAAATTCTTCCCTTGTTTCATATTTTCAATCCTTTCTTCACGACTCATATAATTATCATAAGGCTTTAATGATTGCTGCTGAATATTTTGCTGTATATTTCTAAAATAATCCTCTTGACTTGAATCATAAATGTTATTTCCATCTGAATCTATTAAATAATAACCGATAGAACCATCATTCCGAGCATAAGGAACTATATTAGCTTCATTTTTATTTATGTGTTGAGATGTGTTAGTCCCCAGTATTTTCCCCAAAGATTTACTCATTATACATTATCCCTTTGACTTAAAATTAAAACAATATAACGTTCATTACGGAGATAAAATATCATGATTTATGACGCATAATCAATCCGCTATAGGCCACAACAGATCAGCTTTATCATTCAAGAGCTTTTTTAAATTCCCGATTATTGGCCTGAGCCAGTTGATTTAACTTGCTTTCCCAGTTGCTTTGACGATACGGAATTGAAATTTTCGTCGCTTTGTTTTTCAAAAACCACAAAACAAAGCTGTTCGCCGTCATTTTTTTGCCTGATTTCATGTATTTATCAAATCTCTGTTTTTGAAGCCTTTTGAAATATTCTCGAAATGGAGCATATTTTTTATCCCGAGACTGTGCTCTTTTTTGCGCTTCTTGAAAACGATTTATTTGACAAAGAACCTCAACCGATTCTTTTCTACTGTCTTGCCAATGCAGCCGTTCATCTGCCAGAGTTAATGTCATCCAATTGATTATATGCTGTTGTAAAACCTTTATATCCTGATTTTGCTTAAACTGAAGAAAGATAAAATCAAGCTGACGCAATTTATCTGGCTCAATCGCACTACTCGCCGATAAAAGTAATTCCGACTCAATCTTAAAAAAAGATGCAAGTTTAGAAATTTCCGGCGTTATCAGCTCCAAAGACGAATTTTCCATAATTTCCAGGATCTTAAGGGGAATTTTAGTCTTCGCCGCCAGAGTTTCTAAAAACATCTTCTTGAATTTGCGGAAAAAGGCAATTTTGTTGCCGGTATTTAAAATATATTCTTCCCAAAAGCTGTTACTTTGAGGCATTAACTCTCTCCTTATAAATATTATTTTTATCTTATATAGAGAACTTATTTGATAAATACAACTGATTAAAGAAAATTAATGTATTTAGTTTCATTAAAGGCTATAAATAAAAAAAATCGCTGCACACCCCTTTTGGCTGCACAGCGAATCAAGATAATTACTAAGCAAAAAGCAATGCTTGCTTAATATAGGCTCTGCATTTTTCGATTGAAAAATGCCCGTCATAACCTTTAAGCTTTCCTTCGGCGTCAATAAAAATTTCTCTGTCAGCGGAAACGGATTGCGAGATTTTGTTTAAAACCGAAACCACATTTTCAGGGGAAATTCCACCGGAATAGCCTTGCAAAACATTATCAAACACAGGAGGCGCATAATGATCAGCCTCAATCCCTTCACCGTGAGAATTGTCATAAAGGCAGTCAAATTTAACACCTGTGTCGTAGATTTTGTGTATAAACCCCGCATTGTCAGCATTATACGAAAAAATAAATCTCACATCCGGATATTTCCTCATCGAGGCAAGCAGACAATCCACATCAGGCGTCTTTTCCCGCCCAATTCTGAAATTCAACTGCACACGTCCGAAAAACGGTTCTTGACGACTATTCTTCCAACCAAGAAATTCAGACAACTCCGCCGATGGTGCTCCATCGCAAAAGTTCTCGACCCAGTCTTGATTTAAATGCAGCGCAAAATTGCAGGTATCATACTTAAAATTCTGATAAAGCATCTGAAGCCACCAATATCGAGCCGACCCGAAAGAGGCCTTCTTACCCGAAACCTGAATGCCCGCTTCTACTTTATTCCCCAAACCGCTAACACACAGCCGGTGTAACACATCAACATCCGTAAACTCATTAGCGCCCGAAAAAGTAATAAATTTTAACTTCATAATATAAAAAAATTAGTAAATAATAATTTGTTTATAAGCGGTATAATAACAAATAATCATTTAGAATCAACAGAAATAAACAATGCTTTTCTTTTACAAATCTGGTTTATGCCAACCGACATACCTCAATAGAATGAGGACAACATTAAATGCTTGTAAAATAAAGAATTTTATATGAGAGGGTCCGTGTAACAAGCGGGAAACAGC
>CALXTH010000042.1 GCA_944391365.1 uncultured Alphaproteobacteria bacterium
ATTTTTCATGTAGTCACGAAAAGAAAAATTTCAAGAAATAAAAATAATACAATCATTGAAAACGCTAAAATGCCGAAATAAATAGTATCAATATTTACCTAAAAAACCATCTTCCCCCGTTATTATACGGCGTCAAAATTAATTCTGGGGTCGACAATCGAGTAGGTAATATCACTGATAAGTTTCAAAATCAGCCCCAACAGTGCAAAAATATACAGGGTTCCGAAAATCACCGGATAATCCCGGGTCATAATTGCTTCATAACCGAGCAGCCCCAAACCGTTTAAGGAAAAAATCACCTCAATCAGCAATGAGCCCGTAAACAACATTTTAATCAGCATATTCGGAAAACCCGCAATCACAATCAACATCGCATTCCGAAACACATGCCCGTAAAGAACTTGATTCTCTGTCAATCCTTTGGCTTTGGCCGTCAACACATACGGCTTGTTAATCTCATCAATAAACGAGTTTTTGGTCAGCATTGTCAGACTGGCAAAACCGCCGATAACCATAGTAACAACCGGCAGCGTGATATGCCAGAAATAATCGCCGATTTTCTCCACCAGCGACAATTCATCCCAGTTCGGCGATGTCAACCCCCGGAGCGGAAACCATTGCCAATAAGTCCCCCCGGCAAACAAAACAATCAAAAACACGGCAAATAAAAAAACCGGAATCGCCGACCCCAAAATAACCGCAAAAGATGTCCAGACATCAAATGCCGACCCGTCTCGTACGGCTTTTTTGATACCGAGCGGAATAGCCACCAGATAAATAATCAGAGTCGACCATAACCCGAGTGAAACCGAAACCGGCATTCGTTCTTTGATCAGCGCCCAAACACTTTTGTCTTTATAATAGCTTTTGCCAAAGTCAAACCGGGCATAATCCGTCACCATTTTCAAAAAACGTTCATGAACCGGTTTGTCAAAACCAAATTGCTTTTCCAACGCTTTGATTAAATCATCCGGAACCCCCTGAGCCCCTTGATATTTCGAGGCCGACGTCGCTGAATTCATCTGTGCGGCTGAAGTGATACTCCCGGTCGCTTCCACATTCATTCCCCGATATTTCGCCAGCATATATTCAACCGGTCCGCCCGGCGCCATCTGGATAATTACAAAATTAATTGTCAAAATGCCAAGCAATGTAAGGGGAATCAATAAAAGCCTTTTGATGATATAATTTCTCATTGCCTGAATTCCTCCTTCATCCACCAGGTAAACGGCTGAAACCCGGCCTTAACACTTGTCTTCGGATGTTCAAACTTATTTTGATAAGCGACCCTTGCCGACGGAGAATACCATTGCGGAATCATATAAACCTCATGCAGCATTACCCGGTCAAGTGCCTTGACATAAGCCTGGTAATCATCTTTATGCTGTGCTTTGATTAAACCGTCAATCAGGGCATCAACCACTTTGTTTTGCACACCGCCGATGTTATATGAGCCTTTAATCATGGCAGAACCGCTGCCCCACATTTCTTTTTGTTCGTTTCCGGGCATTTGGCTCATGCCAAAGGCAATAATTGCAATATCAAAATCAAAATTATCCAGTCTGTTTTTGTAAATATTAACCTCAACGGTTCTGAATTTCGCCTCTATGCCTATTTTCTTCAGTTTTTTAATAAACGGCAGCATCACCCGCGTAAAAGAACTCCCGTTGGCCGAATTATCAATAATCTCAAATTTCAACGGCTCGCCGGTTGCCAGATTCGCCATCTTGCCGTCAACAAAATCATACCCGGCCGCATTCAAAAGCCTCACCGCCTGTTTCAGGTTTTCCCTTGTCTGTAAAGCCCCGCCTTTATGCGAAGGAACCTCCGGAGCGGTGGTAAAAACTTCTTTCGGAAGTTTTTGCCGGAACCGGTTGAGAATTTGCAGCTCTTTTCCTTCGGGCAAACCGGTCGCTTCCATTCCCGTATTGGTAAAATAGCTGCCGATTCTCTGATATTGATGATAAAACAACTTGTCATTAGCCCAATCAAAATCAAAAGCCAGACTGATGGCTTTTCTGACCCGTTTGTCCTTAAACATCTCTTTCCGCAGATTAAACACAAACATCTGCAGATTTGCCGCCTTGTTGTGAGGCAGTTCTTCTTTTATAACGGTGCCGTTCCTGACTTGTTTGTTGTCATAGCCGGTAACCCATATTTTGGCAATATACTCTTCCCTCATGTCAATACTGCCGGCAAAAAGTGCCTGCAAAGTAACGGTCGTGTCTTGATAATATTCATAATCAACTTCATCAAAATTAAAAAAACCGCGCCGGGACGGCAAATCTTTTGCCCAATAATCCGGATTCCTTTTGAAAATAACCGATTTCCCCGGAACAATTTTTTCAATCAGATAAGGCCCGCTGCCCAGATAGGGGGAAAGCGTCGGCTTACTGAAATCTTTTCCGGTCCAGTCTTTTGCTGAAAAAATGCTGAGTTGCGCCAAAATCAACGGGAGTTCTTTGTTCTGAGAATTTTTTTTGAAGAAAAAACGCACATGTCGGTCATTAATTTTTTCCACCCGCTCGACATCGTTGTAATAAACCCGGTAAATCTGCGCGCCTTTTTCCATGACCGCATTAAAACTGAAAATCACATCATCAGCCGTCACCGGTGATCCGTCGCTGAATTTAGCTCGTTCATCCAACACAAAGCCGACAAACGAACGATCCTCGGGCAATTCAAATTGCCTGGCAATCAGGGGATAAACCGTGGAATAATCATCAATGGAAATCACGCCGAGCGTATCCAGTGTCAAAGCAGCCGCCTCCTGAACGGCATTGCCTTTGAAAATAAAGGGGTTCAAACTGTCAAATCCACCATAATTCGGCAAAACCACTCGCCCACCTTTGGGAGCCTCTGGGTTAACATAATTAAAATTTTGAAAATCCGCTGCATACCCGGCCTCGCCATAAAGCGGCAAATGAGACATCAAAACCCCAGCCGCCGTAGCTTTAACCGCGCCGCAGACAAAAAACAACACGCCCCAAAAAATTAGAAACCTATTTCTTGGACGCAACGTCATCAACCCAGCTGCTAAACGGATAAACCACTTTGTCTTCATTAACCGCTTTCTTTTCCGCGGCATTTGCTTCGCTGGCTTTCATCTTTTCCCATTCTTTGCGCAAAGATTTAAGCGTTTTGTTTGTTTCCAAAAAGTCGCGGGCTTTCGGCGTCTCTATATTGTTGACATGACCGGTAAAATCTTCAATATCCAGCTGCTTTTCATCATGCCAGGATTCGACCGGAGCCGCTGGTGTCAAAACCGGTGCCTCAGCCGTAAATTTTGGTTCTTCCCGCTCCATCGGAACTTCCGGCTTCTCCGGCCCGAAACTGCGTTCCAAGGCTATTGTAAACGGATCAGCCTGTAGCGTCTCGTCATCATTTTCGTCCGAAACTTCTTCCTTATCCTGTTTCTTTTTAAACAGCTTGAATTTTGAAATCAGAGATTCCTGTTTCTTGGGAGCGGCATAACTTTGCGGCGCAAACAAATCAGCATCGGGCTCTCCAGCAGCAGATAAATTGCCAAATAATGCCGTTGCATTTTGAGTTGAAGTTCCAAACACCGGTCTTGATTTCTCTGCCGGTTTCATCTCTTTGGCTTTCTGCACTTCAGTCGCCACCGGTTCCATAATGGAATAAACCTTGCCAAAAACCCCTGTCTCAACCAAGTTTAAAAAGACATGCTCTTTATCATGTTTTTCCAAAAGGTTAACCAACCCCTGATACCGGGCGGTAAACTCCAGAATCGACCCGGCCAAAACAATATCCTGCTGCGAACGGTTGAACAGACGTAACTGAAAATCATTCTGATTCTGGCTGTTTTCAATCAAGACTTTGCCGAAAGACCATTTCCCGCCGTTTTGCACTTTTGTCCACAGGCTTTCAATCTGCTCTGCGGAGGCAATACCTGTCCGCCGGATAATTTCTGCCAGCAATTCATTCATGTCGGCAATAAAAATATCAAATTTGTTCAGGATAAAACCGTCTTTAATTTCCTGCTCGGCTTCAAGCATAATCCGGGCAACCAGATCCGTATAATCCATGTTCTTTTTCATCTGTTTAAACAGGGAAAGCATATTTGAATGCAAATTTCTGTTGTGAAGATACTGATTGATATACCCGAAAACAGACCACAAAACAAAAACCGGCAAAATAATAAAAGCCGTATAAATTGAGGCGTCAAACAAACTCAGGGATGTAAGCGGCAGCCCGGCCAGCTTGTCGGCAACAAACAAAAAAGAATAAATCAGCCAAACAACGGTTGAAAAAACGGAAACAAAAAATGCCAAAGCCAACACGGTCAAACTCCCTATCAAAAACAAGTTTCTCTTATACTACGCCGGAACAATAATTTTTCAATCAAATAATGCCAAGAATCCTCAATTTTTGGGCAAAATTAACAAGATTCAAAAATAAGAGTCGAAATTTGAATAATTTTGTGTTAAAAGAAAAACAGTTTTAATTAAAGTCAAAGAGAAACAGGAATGAATACGACAAGCAATAGCATGGTTTTGGACTTTGAAAAGACCATTGTTGAAGTAGAAGCAAAAATAGAAAGTTTAAAAATGCTGGCCAAAGAGGAAGATGTTGATATCTCCAAAGAACTCAACCGTCTGCATGAAAAACTCAACCGCCAGCTGCGCATTTCTTATGCAAATCTGACCCCCTGGCAAAAAGCACAGGTCGCCCGCCATCCGGATCGCCCACATTGCCTGGATTATGTTCAGATGCTGATTGAAGACTTTGTGCCTCTGGCCGGAGACCGGGCTTTTGCCGATGATGCCACCATGATTGGGGGAATTGGCCGCTTTAAACGGCTTTCTGTCGTGGTCATCGGACAGGAAAAGGGGCATGATCTTGAAAGCCGGATTAAATACAATTTTGGCATGGCCAAACCGGAAGGCTACCGCAAAGCGCAGCGCCTGATGGACATGGCTGACAAATTCAACCTGCCGGTAATCAGCCTCGTCGATACGGACGGCGCCTATCCCGGTGTCGATGCTGAAGCACGCGGCCAGGCAGAAGCCATAGCCTCTTCAATTGAAAAATGTTTTCAAGTTAAATGTCCGATCGTCTCGACCATCATCGGAATGGGCGGCTCCGGCGGCGCCATAGCCATTGCGGCGGCCAACCGGATTCTGATGTTGGAAAACTCCATTTATTCGGTCATTTCGCCCGAGGCTTGCAGCTCGATTCTCTGGCGTTCGACCGATAAGGTGAAAGACGCGGCCGAAGCCTTGCGTTTCACGGCACAGGACTTAAAGCACTTCGGCGTCATTGATGAAATCATTAAAGAACCGCTGGGCGGGGCTCATCGCGATCGAAAAGCCACGATTGACGCCGTCGGTAATGCAATTCTCTCCAATCTGAAAGAGCTTTTGCCGATGAACGGGGATGACCTTCGCCGTGAAAGAACCGAAAAATTCCTGGCAATGGGACGCAATCTTCCGGAAAACTGAAATGACGATTGAGTTGATATTGATTATTGTCTGCGGACTGGCATTTGTTTTGCTGGGAACGACAGTGTTCTTTGCCTTTCGCAAGAACCCGGCCTCAGACTTAAACCTCTTTGCCGACAACATTTATCGTGCCCAGGCCGAACTTGCCGGACGCCTGTCCCAGCTCAATGATAATAATACCCGCCAGCAGGCACAACTGGCGCAGGCAATTAATGAGCAAAAAATTTCCATGCTCAAAATTGTTGATGAAAAATTGTTGGAAGTAACCAAAAGCGTGGGGCAGGGCTTGCAGCAGTCGACAGAGAAAACCAACCAGACGCTGCATGATTTGCGTGAACGTTTGACCAAAATTGATTTTGCCCAGCAAAAAATCTCTTCCCTTTCAGAACAGGTTGTCTCTTTGCAGGAAGTTTTGAGCAACAAACAGGCACGCGGAGCTTTCGGTGAAATCCAGCTCAATGACTTGGTGACATCGATTCTGCCGCCGTCGGCTTATGAATTTCAGGTTGTGCTGAGCAATCAGAAAAGAGCGGATTGTGTCCTGCGCCTGCCCAATCCGCCGGGAACCATTGTCATCGATTCCAAATTCCCTCTGGAAAGCTATCAGGCCTTGCGTAATGCCTCTTCTGACCGGGAAAAAGTTGAAGCTGAACGTTTTTTCAAAGCTTCAGTCCTGAAACATATTAAAGACATTGCCGAAAAATATATTATTCCCGGAGAAACGGCGGAATCCGCACTGATGTTTCTCCCCTCGGAATCTGTTTATGCTGAACTCCATGCGAATTTTGTTGATGTGGTTGAAGCCTCTTACCGGGCCAAAGTCTGGATTGTCTCACCGACAACCCTGATGGCCACATTAAACACGGTTCGGGCGATTCTGAAAGATGCCCGCATGCGGGAACAGGCCGGCGTTATTCAAAAGGAAGTCGGCAGCCTGATTGAGGATATTTCCCGTCTTGATGACCGCATTGAAAGTCTGGGCAAACATTTTGACCAGGCGGCCAAAGATATCGGCGACATAAAAATTTCTTCCGGTAAAATTTCCCGCCGGATTGATAAAATTGAAGATATTCAGCTTGGCAAAACGCCCGATCCGGTCCAGGTTGAACACCTGACCGGCAAGTTGTCCGCGTAATAAGCCGTTTTTGGGGATAACTCGGCGATAAAATTTAAGCTTTTTGTGCATTTGATATATTGATTTATAAATCAAAAATGGATAAATTACAAAACAATAACGATAAACAACGAGGTAAGAAAGTGACTAGATCAGAATTAATCGAAAAAATAGCGGCCAAAAACCCGCATCTTATGGTAAAAGACATTGACCGCATCATTGATGTTGTTTTAAATAAAATCATAAATTCTCTGGCTAAAGGCGAACGGGTGGAGTTTCGCGGTTTCGGTGCTTTTTCGGTTCGCAAACGCTCCCCGCGTGTTGCTAAAAATCCTCGTACCGGTGAACAGGTTAATGTCGAAGAGCGCAACATTCCCCACTTCAAAACCGGCAAACAGCTGCATGAACTGTTGAACAAAAAATAATTTTTTGGAAAGGCAATGGCCATGAATTTTATAAAAATGCTTATCGGATTGCCCGTATTAATCATTATTCTCATTTTTGCCTTTGTGAATAATGATTTGGTTTCGTTCAATTTCTGGCCTTTTTATATTGAAATCATTGTTTCACAGAGTGTGGCCATTGTCATTCTGATTCTTTTGGGTTTTCTTTTGGGCAAACTGGATTCCTGGATATCTTATTCACCGGTGCGTCGGGCGCTCCGCCAGCATAAAAAAGAAAACAAAAAACTCAATAAAGAACATCTGAAACTGACTGAACAGGTAACATCTCTGCAGGGAGACATTGTCAACCTGAAAGAAGAAGCCGAAGAAATCAAAAGTCAGGTTCCCAAGCCTTCTCTGAAAGAGCGTCTTTCCCGCCTCTTTCGCAAAAAAGACTAGGCGGAGAAGTTTTCCCTGTAACAACGAATGGTAAAATAAATGAACTGGCTGACAGACTTTGTAAGACCGAAAATCAAAAAAACCGCTCCGATTGAAATAGCGGACAATCTTTGGGTCAAATGCCCCGAATGCGGTAAAATGCTTTTTTCCAAAGAGTTGAAAAAAAGCCTTTATGTCTGCACCCGTTGCGGACATCATCTGCGCCTTTTTGTTGATAAGCGTTTGCGCCTCCTTTTTGATAACGGAGAATACAACGAAATCGAACTTCCGCACTTAAAAGAAGATCCCTTGAAATTCAAGGATTCCAAAAAATATACCGACCGCCTGAGGACATATCGCAAATCAACCGGTCATGATGACGCAATCCGCGTCGCCAAAGGCGAAATCGGCGGTATTACGAGTGTTGTCGCCGTGATGGATTTCTCTTTTATGGGTGGATCAATGGGAATGGCGGTCGGAGAAGGCATCGTCAAGGCTGCCGAAATCTGCCTCAAAGGAGGCTATCCTCTGATTACCGTTTCAGCCTCCGGAGGTGCCCGTATGCAGGAAGGAATTTTATCCCTGATGCAAATGGCACGCACAACCGCTGCCATCAATCAGTTAAAAGACAAAGGCATTCCGTTCGTCTCAATTCTGACAGACCCGACAACCGGCGGTGTCTCTGCGTCTTTTGCCATGCTGGGTGATGTTAATATTGCCGAAAAAGGTTGTCTGATTGGTTTTGCCGGCCCCCGGGTTATTGAACAGACCATCCGGGAAAAATTGCCGGACGGTTTTCAGCGGGCAGAATATCTGCGCGATCATGGTATGGTTGATATTGTCGTAACGCGTCAGGAAATGAAAGATACGCTGGTGCGTGTCATCAGTATTTTGACCCACGCCAAACCGCAAATCAATACCCTGGCGCTGGAAAGCAAATAAACAAAGGCTCCTAATGGAGCCTTTGCTTTTACCTCAAATATCATATTTTGTACAAATATCACAACGGAGACCAGGATTGAGGTCCCACAAAGGATAACAGGCGTTCTCCCATTTTTGCATGCAATCAGAACGTGTTGAAAAACTACGGGAGCCTTGAAGCTCCACAGTACCGCAACCATTAGTATAATAAATACATACCGCCTGATATGAGCCCTGTTTTTCAATACATTCTTTTAATTGGGGAGAACCAGCCCAAGTAGCTTCAATTGTCTGAGAATTTAAACAAGTCGGTTTTATGCAGCTGCCATTTTTCCAAATATATCCGCCTGAGCATTTACAATAAGCATATTTACCACCACAGGCTGTTCCCGCTCCTCCGGCATAACCGGTACCCGAACAGGTATATTGATATGCGGAAGAACATGATTCTTTCACACAGGAAGTTCCATTCCATTTATAACCTGAAGCACAATTACAGGAAACATATTTACCGTTACAAGCCTTGCCTGCGCCACCGGAATAACCGGTGCCGCTGCAAGCATATTTGAAACCGTATGTCGTACAAAATTGTTGCTCAAAATCAGATGCCGTTGCCAAACACGCCCACTTGTTCCCGAACGGACATTTCACACCTTTCCCGCCATTGCAGGAAGTTTCGGTATACCCCAAAGTTGTGCAGTCCTGTGTGGCGACACATTGGGCAAAAGATAAAGTCGGAATTAAGGACAGACTTGTCCCGATAAGTAAAAATAATTTTGTATTGCTCATAGCACACACCTTTTTTCTTTTAACGGTTAAAAGAACGCACCTCAAAAAAATATTTGAGGTGCGGTTATTGTCTTCAATGACAATAAAATGCCATCCAAAGAATTTTATTGTTACCGAAGACAATAAAGCAAATGCCAAACAAAGAATGGTTTTGATGAGAGGTTTTTAAATTTATGTTGTTAGACTTAGGATTCATCAAAGACACACCTATTGTTTTAGACATTTATCTCAAAACAATG
>CALXTH010000043.1 GCA_944391365.1 uncultured Alphaproteobacteria bacterium
CCTGGATAAATGCAAGCGTCAGGCCATCATTGATATTCAGGCTGCGAAGGGAAGAAGCCGGCAATTGTTCAATGGTTCCGCCGGGCTGGCGATTGAGCTGGGAAAGGGCAAAATCCCCGATATTTACGGACAGAATCGGATTATTCATCTCTCAGCAGCTTTCGGGCTATGTTGATGACATCTTCAGCGGCTTCAGAGGTTGGATAACGACTGATTAACGGCGTCTGATTGCGGATGGAATCACGTACCCGGGTATCCCTCCGGACAATTCCCAACAACGGCGGTTCTATTTTGAGAAAGCTCCGGCAGGCTTTCAGCAGTGTCTCATAGGTGCGCTGCCCTTCTCTGACGGAGTTGGCCTGATTAATCACAATGCCGATATTGCGGCCGGGGTACTGGATTGTCATAATTTTAATGAAGGCATAGGCATCGGTCAATGAGGTCGGTTCATCGGTGCAAAGCACGATAATCCGCCCGGCCATGCCGGACAGGATGCGCACAGGTCTTTCGACCCCGGCGCCCATGTCCAGAATGATTTTATCGTATCCGGAGGCCAGAAGCGCCAGATCTTCACCCAGAATCTGGAGGCGGCCAATCGGCATGGAAGCCAGTCCGGCCGAGCCCGAACGCCCGGCAATCACATCAAAATGCCCTTTGTCGCTGTGGATAACAATCTGGTTGAGTGTCTGGGTTCCGGCAATGACATTGCCCAAGTCAGAACGAGCCATTAACCCCAGCTGAATATCAACATTAGCCAGCCCCAAATCGCCATCAAACAGTAATGTTTTTTGTTTCAAGCCGCTCAGCGCCTGCGCCAGCGTAATTGAAAACCAGGTTTTTCCGACACCGCCTTTTCCCGAAGCCACGGCGATCATATTATTGCCCATGCGGGCTTCCTGCCGTATTTTTCCGGGAGCGGCTATTTTGACTTCTTCCTGTATAATTTCTTCCATAACCTGATTTCCTTTATTTTTGTGGTAAATTCAAGACAAGCCCGGCCAGCGAGGCAGCGTTAATTTCTCCTATTCCTTCGGCGATTGATGCGCTAACTCCTGCGGCACCCAGTTTTAGTCCGGTGAGTCCTGCCACCGAAAGCACTCCGCCAAGACGGCGGGTTATATCCATGCGGGTCGGCATCAGGCACCCGGCGCCTATTCCTGCAAAAATATCAGCAATTTCAACGGCATCACAGGCATTTTTTCCGGCATCCATGGTCATTATCATCTCAGCGTCAACAACTTCGGCACATGTGCGGAGTTTGTCGACATCGCTCCGGATAAACGGGTTAATGCCCGGCGTATCAATCAAAATCATTTCATATTTGTCCCGCTGTTCTTTTGCCGCAGCATATAATCCGCGGGCATCAGCCATATATATAAACGGCGTTTGCAAAATGTCGGCAAAGGCTTTCAACTGGCTGCCGGCACCGGCCCGGACATTGTCCGTACTGATAATACAGCAGCTCTTTTTTCTGAATTTGCATAATGCCGCGACTTTGGCTATTCCGGTGGATTTTCCGCTGCCGGAGATGCCCATAAACATTTTAAACGGCTTTGATATATTTAAAATATCATAAAAACGGAATATGTCTTTAAAACAAGCGGAAAGCGCTTCCTGCTCTTTTGTTTTTCCCTGTTCTTGCGCAATCTGCCGGGTATGTGCGAGAATTTTATCCCTGATGACCGGCAGAACGCCGTGGTATTCCAGACTGGTACGCAACGCTGTATCATCAAACTTTTGTTTGTCAGGCAGCGGTTCAGGCTTTTCTTCTTCGGTAAAAAAGAAATCAGGCTCTTCAACAGCGGCCGTTATTTTGACACGACCGTCGGACAAATCTTCGGTGGCAATGATGACGGCATCTTCGCCCAGCGTTTCCTTAATCAGGAGCAAAGCGGCTGAGGTATTGGCGGCGGTAAAAGACTGCAGGCGCATGAATCAGCCCTCCGTCAAATCTGGCCGACGGTTTTGATTTTGGCTTTGGGGTAAATCTCGTTTTGAGACATAACCACCGTCATCGGGCGGAAACGTTCGATTATGGAACGGACAAACGGACGAATCGCCGGACTGGTCAGCAGTACTGCCGTTTCGCCTTTAACGGCCAAATCTTCAAGCGTGGTACGAACTTTGGAAATAAAAGACTGCAATGCCGAGGGAGCCATTGCCAGCTGCTTGTCGTCGCCGTCTCCGACCAAAGCTTCGGCAAAAGCCTGCTCCCACTCGGGAGAAAGGGTCACTAACGGAATGATGCCCATTTCATTGGCGTTGGTGTTGGATATTTGGCGCGCCAGCCGGGTGCGGACATGTTCGGTTATCATCATCAGACTGCGGGTGGACGCCACGGCTTCGGAAATGCCTTCCAGAATGGTTGGCAAATCACGAATGGAAACACGTTCCTGCAGCAGATTTTGTAAGACACGCTGGATGGCACCGACGGTAATTTTGCCCGGAACAAGCTCTTTAACCAGTTTTTGTTGCTCCTTATCCAGCTCGTCAAGAAGTTTTTGGGTTTCGGCATAAGAGAGAAGTTCTGGCATATTTTCTTTGACCAGTTCGGTAATATGCGTTGTGACAACCGTTGCGGGATCAACAACGGTGTATCCCCTGAACATGGCTTCTTCCCGATATGAAGGATCAATCCACATTGCTTTGAGGCCAAAAGTCGGTTCAAAGGTATTTTCACCAGGCAGGCTGATGGTTTCACCACGGGGATCCATAACCAGCAGCTGGGTCGGGCGCAATTCTCCGCGGCCGGATTTGACTTCCTTAATATAAATATTATATTCATTGGGCTCAAGCTGCATATTATCCTGAATCCGGATGGAGGGCATGACAAACCCGAGCTCTATGGCCAGCGAACGGCGCAACGCCTTAATCTGATCCGTCAGTTTGCGGTTGTTTTCTTCATTAATCAGCGGCAACAGACCATAGCCGATTTCAAGCCGGATAAGGTCGATTTTGAGGGCGTTGGCAATCGGTTCTTCCGCAGCTTTGGCCATTTTGCCTTGTTTTTGCTCCAGTTCTTTTTGTTCGGCCATTCTTGCCTGTGCGGCAATGTGCTGCTTGTTCATATAATAAGCTGTTGAGCCGGTCAAAGCGGCCAGAAGCAAAAACGGCAAGGCCGGCGTTCCGGGGAGCATTCCCAGGCAGATGGCCAGAAAAGCACTCATTCGCAATGCCTTAGGATAATTGGAAACCTGGGCAAAAAGAACTTTGTCCGTGGCATCGGTCATTCCTGCTTTGGAGACCAAAATACCAGCCGCAACGGAGATAATCAGCGCCGGCACCTGTGAAACCAGACCGTCGCCAACGGTCAGCCGGGTGTAGGTTTCAGCCGCATCGGCAAAACTCATGTGGTTTTGGACCATACCGATGATGATTCCGGCGATGACATTGATAAAGATAATCAGCAGACCGGCGATGGCGTCTCCGCGGACAAACTTTGAGGCACCATCCATGGCTCCGTAAAACGCACTTTCCTTTGACAAATCTTCACGCCGGGCACGCGCCTCATCTTCGTTAATCAGACCGGAGGACAAATCTGCATCTATGGCCATCTGTTTACCGGGCATTGCATCCAACGCAAAACGGGCGGCAACTTCGGCGATACGACCGGAACCTTTGGTGATAACCACAAAATTGACAATAACCAAAATGGCAAACACTATCACGCCAATAACAATATTGTTTCCCATAATAAAGCCGCCAAAAGCCTGAATAACCTCACCAGCAGCATCCGGTCCCTTATAACCATCAGCCAGAATCAGCCGGGTGGAAGCCAAGTTGAGCGACAACCGATACATGGTGGTTATCAACAAAACCAGCGGAAAAGCATTAAATTCATTCGGCTTTTCGATAAAAATCGCCGTCATCAGCACCAGGCAGGAAATCGTAATGGAAAATGCCAGCGCAATATCCAAAAGCCAGGCCGGCATCGGCATAATCAAAATAACCAGCATCAGGATAATCGTCAACGCGAAGAACAAATCACCGCGTTTGGTCGACGATATCAGCATATCTTTGAAAGATTTGCCGCCGAACATTTTTGCGCTATTTTGAGGTTGTTTCGCCATTCGTTACTATTTCCCCGCAGGCAGATTATAGCCTTCCTCTTCATATTGCCTGAGCTTGTTACGCAGTGTGCGAATTGAAATTCCGAGAATATTGGCCGCGGTGGTACGGTTGCCCAGTGTGTGTTTCAGGGTGTCAATAATCAGCTCCCGCTCCATATTGGCTACTGTCCGGCCGACAAATTCACCGCCGCTCATAACCTCGCCCATTCCGGGTTTGCTGATCACGGAATCCGGGTCGTTCAAAATAATGGCATCGGCATCTATTTTATCACCGCTGCTCATTAAAACCGCCCGATGTATGGTGTTTTCAAGTTCACGGACATTTCCCGGCCAGAGATAATTTTCAAGTTTTTGCTCTGCTTCTTCCGACAAGGGTTTCAGAGGGATGTCATTTAATTCGGAATATTTTTTAGCAAAATGTTTTGCCAGTACGATAATGTCTCCGGGGCGTTCGCGCAACGGCGGAATTTCAATATTCACCACATTCAGGCGATAATACAAATCCTGGCGAAAAGTGCCGTTTTTAACGGCTTCGGCCAAATTGCGGTTAGACGTGGCGATGATACGGGTATTGACTTTTATCGGGGCTTTTCCTCCGATGCGGTCGATTTCTTTTTCCTGAATGGCGCGGAGCAGCTTGGACTGGATTTTTATATCCATTTCCGAGATTTCATCAAGGAGGAGCGTTCCGTCGGATGCTTCCTCAAATTTACCGATACGCCGGGCGACGGCTCCGGTAAAGGCCCCCTTTTCATAGCCGAAGAGCTCGGATTCAAGCAGGGTTTCGGGAATAGCGGCACAGTTGACGGCTACGAATTTTTTGTTGGCTCTTTTGGAATTATCATGAATAAAACGGGAGAAAATTTCCTTACCGGTTCCGGACTCCCCGGTCAGCAGAATATTGGCTTCGGAAGGGGCAACCTGTTTGGCCATTTTCAAAACGGCTTCGGTTTTTTTGTCGCCGTAAATCAGGGCATGATTTTCACGCGTGGCAGCCGC
>CALXTH010000044.1 GCA_944391365.1 uncultured Alphaproteobacteria bacterium
AAAGATGTTGTCCATAGAAAGGCTGAACTCAACCAGATAGCCGGTATAAAACAAAAGGCCGGTGTCTTCGCCCCGTTCATAAATGACGAACAGGCCGAATAAAAGCGCAATCATGACATAGGCACAACAGATGCGCAGAGTGCTTTTTAATCTTGGTTCCTCGCTGTGGCGGTGGAACACAAATAAATCAAGAAAAAGAAGCGTTATAACAATGGCCCCAAAGCTTGTCCACAGCCATGATGACGACAGGACGGCATGAGGGGCGCTGAAAAAGTTCGTTAAACTTTCCATTTTTTCTCCCGGTTAAAAAAATTACATTCTTTCCGAAGTTATCATCCGGGAGGGCGGGCGTCAAGTTTAACCGGCAAATTAGCCATAGATTTTTATGCGGTCTTTCAGAGGCAGGAAATCTTTGGTCTCAGGGGAGCGGGTGATGTTGCCGAAGGGCATTTGGGCGATTAATTTCCAACTGTCGGGGATTTTCCATTCTTTGGCGGTGAATGTATCAACCAGCGGAGAATAATGTTGAAGAGAGGCGCCGATTTGGTGTTCGGCAAAAATACACCAGACGGCAAACTGCAGGATGGCGCTGCCTTGTTCCGACCAGATGGGGAAATTGTCTTTGTAAAGCGGGAATTGTTTTTGCAGTGCGGTGATGGTTTCCTGTTCTTCAAAGAACAAAATTGTTCCGAATCCGGCTGCAAAAGAGGCGATTTTGTTTTGGGTGGCGGCGAATCTGTCCGGCGGGGTGACTTTTTGCAGCTCGCTCAGGGTCAGGTTCCAGAATTTTTGATGATCGTTTCCAAACAGGATAACGGTGCGGGCGGTTTGGGAATTGAATGCCGTCGGTGTATATTTGACGGCATGAGAAACAAGAGCCGAGATATCTTTTTTGCTCAGCTCCGGCGTGTTGCCGATAAAATAGTTGGAGCGTCTGGTTTCAAGCAGTTTGGCAAAGTTTGAGGTCATGTTTTTTCCTTCCGGTTAATGCTGTGTCTTCAAAATATCTTCAATGATAAATGTGATGTTGGTGGTGAACAATTTGACCGAGATGGCAAGCAAAATGATGCCGAAGAATTTTTGCAGCATATAGATACCGCCGGCGCCGAGCAGGCGTTCAAGATGTTTGGTCAGCCGCAGGACGCCGTAGATGACGAGGCAGTTGAGCAGAATTGCCGCCAGGATGTTTATTCCGGCGTATTGTGAGCGGATGGAAAGCATGGTGGTCAGTGCACCGGCGCCGGCAATCAACGGAAAAACCATCGGGAAAAAGCTGCTGTCTTTGGGCGACTCTTCAGTGCTTTTGAAAATTTCGATGTCCAGAATCATTTCAAGCGCCATGACGAAAATAATCAGAGAGCCGGCCACCGCAAAAGATGAAATGTCAACATGGAAAAGTTTCAGAAAAGCATCTCCGACAAAGAAAAAGATGATGAACATGATGAATGCCAGAAAGGCTGTTTTTTGCGGGATGATGATTTTTCCCCGGCGGCGGAGTTTTAAGATAATCGGAATTGAGCCCGGCATATCGATAATTGCGAAGAGAATAACGAAAGCACTGATGAATTCCTGAAAATTAAATGTTCCGAACATGATGTTTTTCCTGAATTAACGTTTGAGCAAAATTTCCCATTCCTGCGGGCGAAAACCGGTGAGGACAATATCCGTTCCGATGAGCAGCGGGCGTTTGACCAGCATACCGTTTGAGGCAAGGAGGCGTAATTGGGCTGCATCGTCCATATCGGGGAGTTTGTCTTTGAGGTTCAGATTTTTGTAAACGAGGCCGCTGGTATTGAAAAATTTTTTCAGCGGCAGGCGGCTTTGGCTGCTCCATTGTTTCAGCTCTGCTTCTGTCGGCGGATTTTCAACAATATGGCGGGCTTTGAAAGCGATTTGGTGTTCCTCAAGCCATTTTTTGGCCTTTTGGCAGGTGGAACATTTGGGATATTCGATAAAAAGATATTCTGTCATAAGCAATCCTTAAGGTTTATTTATGAAATATAAACTATATATAAGCTAAAATAACCAAAGAAATGTTAATAACGGGGGCGGAATGTCTGATTTAAAATTTTTGGCTCTTGATATCGGCGGAACAAAAATCGCTTATGCGCTTATTGATGAGCATGGAAAAGTTTTGGAGCCGGGCGGAAAGGTTTTTACGCCGAAAACGGTACAGGGAATTTTTGACAAGCTGAAAGAAATTGCTGGGGTTTATGACAAGGGGATTGACGGTATAGCCATTGCCACCGCCGGGGAGGTTGATCCGCAGAACACGCGCATTGCCGCCTCTGTCGGTAATTTACCGGCCGGGTATCGGGATATGGCTTTTAACCGGATTTCGACCAAGCCGGTTTATGTTGAAAATGATGCCAATGCCGCGATGTGGGGTGAATTGCATATCGGGGCGGCCAAAGGCTGCCGGCATGCGATGCTGGTGGCAATCGGCACCGGAGTCGGGGTGGCCTTTGTTGTTGATGGTAAGCTGCTGAGAGGAAAAACGGGTTGTGCCGGTGAAGCGCATTTTCCGGTGAATCGCGGTCATAAACGCAAGTGTACCTGCGGTTTGTATGACTGTTATGAGGTTTATGCCTCGGGGACGGCTTTGGGGCTTGATGCCAAGGAGGTTTATGCGGATGAAAACGCAGACAGTCATACGGTGATTCAGGGAATGGAGCGCGGCGATAAACTGGCGGTCAAGGTTTTTGAGCGTTGGGAAAAGGATGTTCTTGACGGAATTGTCGGAATGGTGAATCTGTTTGATCCGGAAGTGGTGATTCTCTTTGGCTCTCTGACGGAATTTATGAATTTTGAAAAACTTGAAAATGACGTGAATAGGTCTGTTTTCGGCGGGCCGGTTGTTCTTAAACGGGCAATGCTGGAAAATAATGCGGCGATGATCGGGGCGACGATTGCGGCGGCTCAGAAAATGAAAGGAAGAAAAGCATGAGAAATATTGATGGTTTGTTTTCCTGGCTGTTGTTGGCGGGAATCGGAGCGGCGGCGATTGTTTTTTCAGTCTATGTTTTTGCTTTTTTGTTGCCGTTTGTTTTGTTGTTTCTGGGGGTGAGCGTTTTGGCGAATCTTGCCCGTTATTGGTATGCCCGTTATCATGTCAAAAAACGGGTGGAGAGTTTTTCACGGCAAGGCCGTTCCCGTCAGCGTCCGGAATCTGCGGGTACGGTCATTGATGTTGAGTATGAAGTTGTTGATGATGGTTACAAATCAAAAAGGTCCGAATAAGCGAGCGATAAGCCGATCATGAAGTTGCTGCCGGCGTCTTTGGCTTCACGTGAGTGTGCGCGGGTATAGGAGACAAATGGGGCAAGGCTTAAAGTGTCGTTTAATTTAACATCCATGCGGGATGTTATTTGAAAGTCATATTTGAAGTCGGTTCCTTCGTAATGGCTGTAAGTTACATAATCACGGAAGTAGCCTTCAATTTGAAATTTGACGCCGTCACGCAGCGGGTATTCATATATTCCGCCGATTTCCCAGGCCAATTTGTTATTGGCTTGGGCGTAGGTCAGGTCTGATTCAACGACGGCGGCAATGTATAGTTCTTTAGTGTATTGTCCGTTGAAGAGTTTGATACCGCTTTTGCCGCGAAAGATTTTGCGACGGGGCGCGTCTTCGTTGTTTGTGAATTCCGTGTCATAGCTTCCTGATGCAAACGGGCCGAGGTCTGCTTCTTCATAAGTCCAAATTTTATGAGTGTAGTCAGTGGTGAGAAGAATCTGGTCAGAGTTTTCACTGGAGGTACTTTCTCCTTCGGCCGGGCGCAGTGTGGTTTTGCCATATTTCATGAGCAGGCTGTTGCTCCAGAGAGAGGCGGCTGTTTCGCGCTCAAGGGCAAAGTCAAAAACCCCTTTGATGACGGTTTCGCTGTCGGCATTAAGTTGCGTGGAGGGAGAATCTTTATATTGTTCGGCGTTGCTGACTTCGGTGCCGGAGATTTCCAATGCAACCCGTTTGAAGTTTGCACGCCATGAAATATCATCTTTTACGGCAGGCTGCCGTTCTGCTGCTTCGGCGGAGACTGCCAACATCAGGGTAAGGGCGGAGATCAGGCTGATTTGTTTCATGAGATTGGCTCCTTGAGTTTTTTTTGAGGTGTAATTTGTTAGTAGCTTAAACCTTTTAGTTTATCAAGAGGTAATGTCAGAGACGTGCATATCTTGCGGGGATGTTCAGTAAATGTTAAGGGGTTGCTGTTATAAAAAGATGTTGCTGTATTTTTTTTTGGGCGAAGGAGGTTTGAGATTATGAAAAAGCTGTTTTATTTGCTGATACTGGGTGTCGTTTTAGCCGGTTGGGGTGCTGTTCAGGAGGGCAGGGCGCAGTTTTTGGATAATGAAATCCGCGGAGACAGAATTTATCTGTTTTATTCCGAGGGATGTCCTCATTGCCGGGATGCCGAAGCCTATTTGGCCGAAAAGCATCCGGGGCTGCAAATGGAGCGGCTGAGTGTCAGGACCAGACAGGGGTATGATTTGTTTGTCGCCTGTGTCCGGAAATTTAATCTCGGGTCGCAGGTGGGGACACCGCTGTTTTGCATGGGGGATCATTATCTGATGGGGTGGGCTGATGATTATCCCGAGAAATTTGAGGCTTATGCCAAATCGTTTTTGAAGTGAGAGATAAAAAAATAAACCCCGGGAAACCGGGGTTTCTGATGGTAGCGAGGGGGGGATTCGAACCCTCGACACAAGGATTATGATTCCTCTGCTCTAACCAACTGAGCTACCCCGCCATCAAAAGTCGCTTATTTTAATAATATGCTTTTGAGAGATTGTCAATAAGTTTTTTCAGTCTTGAAAATTTTTTTGAAAACAGGGGCCGTTTGGCGCGACCCCAGATAAGAAGTGATGTTTTTTTATTCTTCATCCCATCTTTTCAGGATGGAGGATGATGAATTGGCTTTGTTTTCCCCTCCGACTCCAAAAGCCAAGTCAACATGGCATTCTTTGCAGACGGCTGTTTCGGGGATGTTGTCTTTGTGGCGGTCTCCGCCGTTGGCAAAGACAAGGTGGCAGTCAGGGTATTTTGCCCGGACTTTGCGGATGCCGTCGCAGGCGGAGTTGTCATCATCATTGAAGCCGAGTGCCTCAATGACGCCTTTGAAGTTTTCGCAAATGGTTTTCCTTGTATAAAAATCCTGAAAGTTTTTACCTTTTTTGCGGCGGAGCCAGTCATCGGAATTTACCAGAACAATGACGCCGTCGCTGGCTGCGGCCGAAGCTTTGATCAGTTCAATGTGGCCTTCGTGAATCGGGTCAAAACCACCGCTGACAATGTAATAGGTTTTCATTCTTCCCTCTCTGAAAAAAAGTTAATGCAGGAGGATAATTCCCGCAGGGTATGGATTGATGTTAGGAGATATTTATTCTGTTGACAAGCTTGAAAGGTTTTTGGTGTGTACAAAGGGTGTTGACATCTGTTCAGATGAGGGTAATAAAAAAACGGAAACTGTTGTTGTTTCCGTTTTTTTTTGTTGTTGCAGAGCCTATTTCATAAGGGCATCGAGACTTTTGACCGCTCTGACCGGAACCCGGTATTCACGCGCGACGTCGTCATCTTCCAATTCAACCATCAGGACTTCATTGACGGACTTTAACGGCCTACGTGCTTCTTCGTTGATGGCGTCCAACATGACGGCGCTTTCACGACTCCGGTACAGCAGAGCCTGATCTCCCCCGTCGTAGACCAACCGCGGATTTTCCGGACCTCCGGCGCGGTATTGAATGATGATCAGGATTTCTCCCGCCGAGTTCTGGAGAATATCATATTGTCCTTCTGACTGTCCTATGTTGTTTTTAACCATTGTTACACCTATTAAGCTATTATTCAAAATTTGTTTTAACTCTACCATGTAATTATTAATAAATTACAAAAAAAATTTTTTGAAAAAAGCTTATTTTTTTATTGACTAATTCAAATTTATCTTCTATAAAGCCTTTCGTTATTGCATGTGTGCAATAAATGGGTGCGTAGCTCAGCTGGTAGAGCATTTGACTTTTAATCAAAGGGTCTCGGGTTCGAATCCCGACGCGCTCACCACTCATAAAGGCCTTTGTTTTTAAACAAAGGCCTTTTTCTGTATCCTAGGATTCTCACCAAGCTGGCGGAAGCTGAGGCAGCTTCACCCCATCAGTTAGCGGTTGGTTGATAGGGGATAAGATAGCACTGCGTGCGCCTTGTGCCGGTTTAGAGATGAAAAAGTTGCTGCCGCGCCCTTGCAAATTAATTTATTGTGTTGTGCGTTGGCAGAGAAGTTAATATTTTTAGATTTTTTAGGTAAGACTTCAAGAATTTTGATTATATGTTTAAAATCCCGTCATTTTAGAAAAAATATTATTTACAATGGATTTATAATTTGGTATAATGGGAGTCGTGGAGATAATTGTATAATTGAGGTGGTATTATGAAGAAGATGAGGACAGTATTACTGTTGTCGGCTGCCTGTGCTTATTTTATGGCGGCGGACGTTTCTTTGGCGTCATTATCCGATGGCGCTTTCCTCCAAGGTTATGCAAGCGGGGCAGCAAAATCTACATCTGTCTACACCGACACGGTTCTTTCACATACACACATCCGCCGTGTCTCATCACACACACCTTTTGCTGCTCCGGCTCCTTTAAATTTGAAAACC
>CALXTH010000045.1 GCA_944391365.1 uncultured Alphaproteobacteria bacterium
GGTGTCAATATCTCGCGCGTTCGTTGCAAAGGCTCCCGGATAAAAGGGGTCAAAAACGCTTCCGGTGGCATCATCCCCTGGATCAGAATCATCAACGATACCGCCGTCGCCGTCAACCAGCAGGGCAAACGAAAAGGAGCCGTCACCGTCTCGCTGGACATGTGGCACCGCGACATTGAAGATTTTCTTGAACTCCGGACCGAAAACGGCGACCAGCGCATGAAAGCCTATGACATCTTTCCTCAGGTTGTCATTCCCGATTTATTTATGAAAAAAGTCGAAAACAACGAAAACTGGCTGTTGGTTGACCCGCATGAAGTCCGCGAAAAATACGGTGTTGAACTTGGCAGCCTCTGGGGCAAAAAATTTGAAGACATCTACAATCAGCTCTACCTTGACGCCGAGTTTGGCAAACTCGAAATGGCCAAATTTTTCCCGGCCAAAGAGCTGTTGAAAAAACTGATGAAATCCCAGATTGAAACAGGCATGCCCTACATTGCGTTCAAAGACACACTCAACCGCGCCAACCCCAACAAACACGATGGTGTCATTGTCGGAACCAACCTCTGCACCGAGTCCCACAGCAATGTCCGTCCGACCGAATTTCTGCCCAAAGCCTTCGATTCTGACGGAAACATTGTCCAAAAAACCCACGGCGGCCTGGTTCATGTCTGCAACCTAGTTTCCGTCAACCTCGCCTTCATTGATACCGATGAAGAGCTGCAAAGCGTCTGCGAAACATCAGTCCGCATTCTTGACAATGCCATCGACCTGACCACCGTTCCCATTCTGGAAGGCACCTTGCACAACCGCCGCTACCGCACCATCGGCATCGGCGCCATGGGGCTGGCCGATCACCTGGCCAAACGCTCGATTCCCTACATCAAATCTGCCGACTATGTCGATGACCTGTTTGAAAAAATGGCCATCTATAATATAAAAGCCAGCATTGATGCCGCCCGCCGCAAAGGCACCTTTGAAGCTTATGAAGGTTCCGACTGGAGCAAAGGCATCATTTTCGGACGCTCTGAATTCTGGTTCAGTCAAAATGCCAAATACAAAAACGACTGGGCAGAAATCTTCGCCGGCCTGCGCCAATATGGCATCCGCAACTCACAACTCTCAGCCATAGCCCCCAACACCAGCTCTTCGCTGATTCAGGGCTGCTCGGCCTCTGTTCTGCCGGTTTACAGCAAATTTTTCATTGAAACCCATGGCAAAGGCTCCATCCCGAACTGCCCGCCGTTCATTAAGGACAAATTCTGGTTTTATCAGGAAAACAAAAACATCAGTCAGCAGACGGTCATCGACATCATGTCACGAATAAACAAATGGATTGATACCGGCATCTCAATTGAGCTGATGTACAACCTCAATCGCAACATCCGGGCTATTGATGTCTACAACACCATCATGGATGCCTGGAAAAAAGGCCTCAAAACCCTTTACTACACCCGCACCATTCAAAAAGACGGTTCCGCCACCGAAAAAGAAGAATGCGTCAGCTGCGCCGGTTAAACCTCAAAATAAATAAGGAAAACATCATGCAAAGAAAACTTTTGTTCAATATCAAAGGCGATGACGCCATCATCAGCCGCCGGATGATTCGCGGCAATGTCACCAACCTCTTCAACTTAAACAACGTCAAATATCAGTGGGCCAACAAACTCTACCGCCTGATGATGGAAAACTTCTGGATTCCCGAAAAAGTCTCCCTGTTTGACGACAAACGCGCCTACAACGAACTCACCCCCGACGAGCAGCGCGCTTATGACGGCATTCTGTCCTTTTTGGTTTTTCTCGACAGCATCCAAACCAACAACCTCCCCAACATCAACGAATACATCACCGCGCCTGAGGTCAATCTGGTACTGTCCATCCAAACCTATCAAGAAGCCGTCCACTCCCAAAGTTATGCCTATATCATTGAAAGCATCATCCCGGCCGACAAACGGGCAGAAATTTACGACAAATGGCGCACCGATCCCGTTCTGCTGGAGCGCAACCAGTACATCGCCGAAATCTATCAAAATTTCGTTGACAACCAAACCGACAAAAACTTTGCCCGGGTTCTGATTGCCAACTATCTGCTTGAAGGAGTTTATTTCTATAACGGTTTCAACTTTTTCTATAACCTTGCCGCCCGCAGCCTGATGATTGGTACCGCGGACGAAATCAAATACATCAACCGCGACGAACTGACCCACTGCGTGCTCTTCGCCAACATCATCAAGGAAATCTCCGCCGAAGACGATACATTTTTCAATAATGATGAAACCCGCGAAATGTTTGCCAAAGCTGTTGAACAGGAAATTAACTGGAGCAATCACATCATCGGCACCAACATCACCGGCATCACCCCGGCCACCATAGAACAATACACCAAATTCATCGCCAACAAACGCCTGAAAGACATCGGCCTGCCGCCAATGTACGAAGGCTTTGATAAAAACCCCTATCAACAGCTTGAAAACATTGCCGACACCAACGGCGCCGGCAGCGTCAAAGGAAATTTCTTTGAGGCCAACGTCTCATCTTATAACCAAAGCACCGCTATTGAAGGCTGGGATGAAATTTAAGCCCGCAGCCTTGCATTTGCCAAAAGCAATACCTACATATAAAGCAACATTGTTTTTAACGAAAGGTATTCTCTATGACCACAATACTCTGCATCCGCAAAGGTAATGAAGTCGTCATGGCCGGAGACGGGCAGGCCACTTTAGGAGAAAGCGTCATTTTCAAGGCCACTTCGGTCAAAGTCCGCCGTATTGGCAACGGCAAAATCATTGCCGGATTCGCCGGAGCGGCCGCCGACGGCATCACGCTGATTGAACGCCTTGAAGAAAAACTCGAAAAAAACGCCTACCAGCTCAAACGCGCCGCCGTCGCTCTGGCCAAAGACTGGCGGATGGACAAATACCTGCGCCAACTTCAGGCCTTCATGATTGTCGCCGACAAAGACATCTCGCTGGTCATCTCCGGCACCGGTGAAGTCATGGAACCCGACGACGGCATTATCGGTATCGGTTCCGGCGGCAACTATGCCATGGCGGCAGCCAAAGCCCTGAATGACGTTGAAGGCCTCTCTGCGGAAGAAATCGCCCGCAAAGCAATGAACATTGCCGGAGACATTGACGTTTACACCAACCACAACATCATTATTGAAAAAATATAAGGCATATAAACTATGACTGCAAATTTCAGCCCGAGAGAAATTGTTTCCGAACTCGACCGTTTTATTGTCGGCCAGACCGAAGCCAAAAAAGCCGTCGCAATTGCCCTCCGCAACCGTTGGCGCCGTATGCAACTGAGCGATTCCCTGAAAGAGGAAATCGTCCCCAAAAACATCTTGATGGTCGGCCCCACCGGCGTCGGCAAGACCGAAATCTCCCGCCGCCTGGCCAAACTGGTCAAAGCCCCGTTTATCAAAGTTGAAGCCACAAAATTCACCGAAATCGGCTACGTCGGCCGCGATGTTGAATCCATCATCCGCGACCTGCTTGAAACCGCCATCAACACCACCAAGGTTGAGATGCGCAAAAATGTCCGCGCAAAAGCCGAAATCTCCGCCGAAGAACGCATTTTGGAAGCACTCGTCGGTCCCGGCGCCGGTGAAGACACCAAACTCAAATTCCGGGACATGCTCCGTGCCGGCAGCCTCGATGACAAAGAAATCGAAATCAGCGTCATCGACAACAGCGCCAACACCATGCCCACCATCGACATCCCCGGCATGCCCGGTGCCCAGATGGGTATGATCAGCCTCGGTGACCTGATTGGCAAACCTTTCGGCGACAAATACAAAACCCGGAAAATGAAAGTCTCTGAAGCAGCTAAAGTCATTATTGAAGAAGAAAGCGACAAACTCCTCGACAACGAGACAATCATCGCCGCAGCCATAAAATCCGTTGAAAACGACGGCATTGTCTTCATTGATGAGATTGATAAAATCACCGGCAAAGATGACCGCCGTGGCGGCGATGTCTCACGGGAAGGCGTTCAGCGTGACCTGCTGCCGCTCATTGAAGGCACCACCGTCAACACCAAATACGGCCCCGTCAAAACAGACCATATTCTGTTCATCTGCTCCGGCGCGTTTCATCTTTCCAAACCCTCAGATCTGCTGCCCGAGCTGCAGGGGCGCCTGCCCATCCGGGTTGAACTCCAGCCGCTCAGCAAAGAAGACTTCATCAAAATCCTGCAGGAACCGGAGGCCAACCTGATTGAACAATACGTCGCTCTGCTCGGCACCGAAAACTTCAAACTCGAATTTGCCCCGGACGCAATTGAAAAAATCGCCGATCTTTCCGTGGCCATCAATGAAAACGTTGAAAACATCGGCGCCCGCCGTTTGCATACCGTTTTGGAGATTCTGCTTGAAGACATCAGCTTCAATGCCTCCGACCGCAGCGGCCAAAGTGAAACCATCACCGCCCAAATGGTTGAAGAAAAACTTCACAAATACACCGAGGCCTCAGATCTCTCCAAATTCATTTTATAGGGCCAGACGGTGAAAAAAGATATCTCTTTCACAACAACGGCGGCCGCAACCAACGGCCGCCCTTTTGGAATATATCTTCACTGGCCGTTTTGCCGCAGCAAATGCCCCTATTGTGATTTTTTCAGCAAAATATCCCCCTATGTCGATCAGGAAAACATCATTGCCGGATATCTGGATGATTTGAATTATTATCACGAATTAACAGCAGACCGGACGGTTGGCAGTATCTTTTTCGGCGGAGGAACTCCCTCTCTGATCAAACCTCAGCTGATTGAAAAAATCATCAACCACATCTCCACCCTCTGGCCAACCGCTCCCGATATTGAAACCACCCTTGAGGCCAACCCCAACACCGACAACACACCCACATTTTTTGCCGACTTCCGCACCGCCGGAATCAACCGCCTCTCTCTCGGTGTACAGGCGCTCAATGAAACCGATTTAAAATTTCTCGGCCGCACCCATAACCTGACTCAGGCTCTGTCCTCCATCGACAATGTATTGAAAAACTTTGACAATCATTCCATGGACCTGATTTACGCCCGCCCCGCCCAAAAGCTCTCCGCCTGGAAAGAAGAGCTCCGGCAGGCTGCCTCTTTCGGTTTCCGCCACTTGTCTCTTTACCAGCTCACCATTGAAGACGGAACCGCCTTTGCCCGCAAAGGCATTCGCCCGCTTGAAGATGAAGCCGCAATCAAAATGTATGAATTTACCGAACAATACCTCAAAGAACACGGCCTTCCACGCTATGAAGTTTCCAATTTTGCCCCGCCGGAATTTCAAAGCCGGCACAATCTGCTTTACTGGCACGGAGACGACTATCTCGGCATTGGCCCTTCGGCGCACGGACGACTGCACCTCAAAAACAAAATCTTAGCCCTTACCCATCCACGCCAAAGCGAAAGCCTCACCCCTTTTGAACGCGCCGAAGAATTGCTGATTATGGGACTGCGCCTGACCGAAGGTATCAATAAAGCCCGCTTTACCCAAAACTGCGGCCTGAATTTTGACAACCTCTGCAATCAGCAAAAACTCAAAGATTTTTCCAATTTCGGCCTGCTCATCAACACACCGGAAACCATCCGTCTGACCGATTCTGGCTTTCTCCTGATGAATAAAATTATCGAAGATTTGTTTATTTAAGCGTCAACTTCTCCCACGTTTCGGCAAACAATTCGTTTTCCAAAGCAAAATAACCGGCCGCATCTAAAATTTTTGCCATATCCGCCGACGAAATCTCCACCCGGCCGTCTTTTATCTGTTGCAAAACAGCCACATCAATCCCGCTTCGCCGCGAAATTTCAGCCAAATCCGCCGATTCTGAATTCAACAGAGTTGCCAGTTTTTCTCTCATCTGCATTTGCAGCGTCCGGACAACAAAATCATCATCTGTCAGAAAATCTTCACCACGCATAAAAAACCTCCACAATTAACAACATCGGGATATACTCTTATTTCTTAAGAGAGGAGGGAAGTAAAGGCCAGTCCAATAGTTCACCCCCACGACAGCCGCTGCCGCCGTAAGACCGTTTGTTTTTTTATCATACAACAAGCACTACTTGATATTTAATCATCAAAACCCTAAAATCAAGTCTGTTATAGGATTTTTTTCAAAACTTTTGTATCAGAACTCAATAATAAAGAAATATTTTATATAAGAAAATTATCATATTTCAAGATGTTAATAAATAATTTTCTCCCCGGAAAATTTTCCTTAAAAAAGTATATTCCCCGCAAATTTCGCGGAAAAAATTCCCCTCCCGGCCCCTTTAAAATCTTCATTTCCCAAGCCCCCCTGTCACCACCTTGAAAATCCTCATTTCGTGATTATCTCCTAAATGTATATTGATTTTTAAGATTTGTTATGTTAGAATGATTTTAACTGGTGAGAGGTTCATCAGCCAGGGTTTTCTCGCCCTTTTGAAGTGAGTCGTTTTAGCATGACGACTTGAAATAATAATATGCTGGTATTCGCACATTAACTTGACCGCGGGTGCCAGCGAATAAGGCTCCGCCAAATAAGCTGGGGCTGTTCACTTCAACAGTCAAGAAACACCGTTTGCCTCTTCTTTAGAGGCAAACGTTCTTTTTAACAACAAAAAGAAGAAGGTGTGTGCTATGACTAGATTTAAAATTTTACTTATCGGGACGAGTTTGTCCTTTATCCCTTTAACCGTAAATGCTCAATGCGTTGCGACGCAGGATTGTGCGACTTTGGGTTACACTGAAACTTCCTGCAACGGCGAGAAAGGCGTGAAATGTCCGTTTGGCAACAAGTGGGCATGTTTACCAACAGAAGCCGAAATCTGTAAGAAAAACGGCTTTACAGAATCCTGTACTGGTGCCGGGCAATCAGGTTCGGGAAAATCCTGTGGAGGGATATATGCCGAATGTTCTTGTGATTCGAGTTATCAATATAGTTGCTCGGGTACCGGCTACGCCGGCGGCGCAGGCACGGCCTGCGGAGGCAAATATACATCTTGCACTTGCGCCTCTGGCTACGAGTGGAAGGAAGGAACATGTAAACAAAAAATAACCGATGGAGCTCATGATAATTTATACTATTGTAACGGCAAAGTTGTTGGCGTTAAAACCTCTGACATGGATTTCTACATTGCAATAAATGAGGCCGGACATACAAGCTGCGACAAAGCCAGAGACACAAGCCAAAATTATTCCTTTTGTGGCAAAACAGGAGAATTACCGAACACAAAAAAATTACAAACTATTTATAAAAACAAATCAAAACTCAACAATTTACTTTTACAAAATGGAGGAACAAAATTAGCAGAAAATTACTATTGGTCATCAGATGGCAGAGGATATTCCGAAGGATATGGTAATTATTCTGATATAATAAACATGTCCACCGGAAGCATCCTCACATACGGAGGAAGTTACAACGCGGCCTATGTCCGCCCCATTCTTTCTAATTATTAATTTCTGTATCCCCCAAACCAAAAGGAGCACCGTCAATTCCGGTGCTCCTTTCTTATAAACGCCACAAATACTTTATGCAAACTGCTCAATCCATCCGACTAGCGTCGCCTTGGAGTTCAAACCGACTTTCATATCCAGCTGCTTACCGTCTTTAAACAAAAACACGGAAGGAATACTGCGAATACCCATCTCGGCCGCCTTGTCGGGAGACTCATCAACATTAATTTTGCAGATTTTAACCTTATCCCCCATTTCTTTGGAAATCTCTTCCAAAACCGGAATCAGCTGCCGGCAGGGCCCGCACCATTCTGCCCAAAAGTCAACCAGCACTAAACCTTTGGCGTTCAAAACCTCATCATTAAACTGCGCGTCAGTAATAGCCTTCATTGTTCAATCCTTTTCATCCTTAAAGTTATACTTAACATAATATAGTAAATCTGTTTTTATAATAAAAGAGTTTTATAAAAATTCAAACGAAAAAATCACGCCACAGCCATTAAATTCGCCGTATCCGTCCACAAAATAAACGTTTTCACCGCTTTCCCCGGATAAATCCGCTCCACCAGCTGCCGATATGCCGCCATCTGCCGCAAATAAACCAAAGGCACCTCCTCGGGTCTGTCGGCGGCCGGCCGGTTTGTTTTAAAATCAACAATCCACACACTGTCATCATCAACCGCAATCCGGTCAATCTGCCCTGAAATAATCTTTCCGTCCACTTCCCCCATAATCGGCACTTCCGCCTTTGAATTCTGACCAAAAATCCGGGAAAACCGCTCATCCTCCAACAACCGCCTGACTTCTTCGCTGATCCGGCACTTTTGATAATCCTTAAACTCCGGCGCATTTATCTCCAAAAACTGCCGCATAGCCTCATCCCTCCCGAATTCTTTAATATCCGGCAAAAACTGCAGCAGCCTGTGAATAATCTGCCCGCGGCAATAACGATTCTCTTCTCCGGCACAAACCGGCGACAACAAAGCCGGTTCCTCCTCGTCCTCATCCGGCTTGGAAGGTGTATATGGCTTGGCCAAAGCCTCTTCCTCAGGTGCCTCTTCAAAAGCCCAACTCCCGCATTCCGGAACTTCTCTAACCTCGTTTTGACCACTTTCAGCCGCCGCATCAAACGCCTGCCGGGTTTCATAACAAATTGTCCCGTCAGCCTGCTCGACACCGATTTTTTCCAAGTTACGCCGGCAAATTTCATACCAGGAATCATCTCTCACCGCTGTCTTGCCCTTATAACCGCAAATATACAGACGGTCTTCGGCTCTGGTCAACGCCACATACAACAAACGACGATATTCCTGCAAAGCCCGGCGGCTTTTTTCTTCATTAATGGCATCACAGTTTTGTTCATAATCATCAGCTCTGAGCGGATAAAACATCACCCCGTCCCAAAGCATTCCGGCCTCCCGCTTGGACGGCGGCATTCTGACCGTATCCGGCAAAACCACTACCGGCGCCTGCAGTCCTTTTGACCCGTGCACCGTCATAATCCGCACGGCATCCGCATTGTTTTGCTCCTGCTCCCGTTTAATCTCCGCCTCATCACCGGCAATCCATTCCACAAACCCCTGCAAACTCGGAATATGCTCCTGTTCAAACACCAGCGTCAGATTAACAAATTCGTCAATCCCGTCCTCAACCTCGCTGCCCATCCGTTCCACAAACTTCTTCCGCCCGCCGAGTTTGTTCAAAAGATAAGCATAAAGCTCAAACGGCCGGACAAAATCCGCCATATTCAAAAGATTCTGCAACTCGGCATAAACACCGGCATACGCCGGATAATCGCCCAGCTTTGTCCATAACGGCACACCTTTACGGCCATAACACAGCTTCAACAGATCATCATCATCCAGTCCCCACAGTGGTGATTTCAAAATCTCTGCCAATGTCAGATCATCCGTCGGCAACAGCAAAAACTTTCCGACCGACACCAAATCCTGAATAGCGATTTGCTCCAGCAGTTTGATTTTATCAACACCGGCAATAGCCACCCCCGCATTTTTGCAGGCCCGCACCAGTTCTTCCACAAAACTATTGCGCCGCTGCACCAAAATCATAAAATCACCATACCGCAGCGGCCGGCCTTTTGAGAGCAAAATCTCTCCGCCCTCCACCATCTTCTTGATACGCTGAGCAATTTCCTGCGCCAATCGGAAACTGGTCGAATCCCCCGGCACACGCTCAACCGGCGGCCGCCACATATCCGGATTCTCCCCCTCCTGAGGCTCAATCAGCGGCCAAAGCTCAACCTTTCCGGCCTCTCCGCCCCTAAACGGCAGATGAACCATTTTCTGCGCCGGCAACACCACGCCGTCCCGCGCGGCCTCATCCTGAAACAACGCGTCAACACTTTCCAAAACCGCCGGCGTTGACCGAAAAGACACATCCAGATGAACTTCCTCAAAATTCTCATCCGCCTGTTTAAAATAGCGGCGCATATTTTCAAATTCTTCCGGATCCGCACCCTGAAAACTGTAAATCGACTGCTTCCGGTCGCCCACCACAAACACCGTCCGGAGCAAATCATCAGCCCCCTCTCCGGCAAAAAATTCTTCGGTCAAAGCCCGGACAATGGCCCACTGATCCGGCGAAGTATCCTGCGCCTCATCAATCAACACGCTGTCAATACCGCCGTCCAGCTTATATAACACCCATTGCGCCACATCTGGACTTTCCAGCAAATGACGGGTCAACACAATCAGATCTTCATAATCCATCTTGGAATGCAGGCTTTTATACTGCATATAACCGCTGATAAGCTCCTCAGCCAAACACAACACCGCCCGGGTTGATGCAAACAACCGCAGCGCCCGCTGCTTATTCTCAAAAGCCAGAATCCGTTCCGCCTCGGCACAAATAATTTCCTCCGCCTCGGGCATTGCCGCCAAAACCGCCTTGGTTACTGACTTGGGCTCATTCTTCAGCGTCAAAAACACACCGCGATACACCGCCGGTTCAACAGCATCATAACCATCAGACAGAACCCGGCTCAAAACCGCCGCCCGGTCACAATCTTTTTTGCCGCCCTTTTCCAACGCTTGTCTCAAATTCCGCAGCCGCTCAACCGGCAACGCCGCCACAAAATATCTTTCTGCGTCTTCAAACGTTTCACCTGGTGCAATCCCCAAACGTCGGGAAAGCTCTTTCAAGACCTCGTCCAATCCCTGATATTGCAAAAACAAACGAATAATCTTGTTGCGGTCTGAAGCAATCGCATTCATAATTTCCGGAAAATCCCGTTCCGTCACCTGCGTCGTCAAAAAACCCAAAGCCTGAGCTGCCCGCCCTTCCGGCTCTGTCTCTATCTTCTTCAAAAGATTCAGTTTAATATCATTCAAAGCCTCACCGGCAGCACGCTCGTCCATAACCTCAAAATACAGCGAAACTTTCGCTTCAAGCGGAAAACGCTTCAAAATTTCCTGACAAAAACTATGGATGGTCTGGATTTTCATCCCCCCCGGCGTATCCAGCAGCCGGGCAAACAACTGCCGCGCCCGTGCCGTCAACCCGGCCGCCTGCTGATAATCCCCAGGCAGTTCCCCCAGCAGTTTCTGCAGTTCTTTTTCCAAGACCGCGTCATCAGCCACCGCCCATTGGCTGAGCCGCCCGGCAATACGTGAGCTCATCTCCACTGCTGCCGCTTTCGTATAGGTCAAACAAAGAATTTTCGCCGGATTAATACCCTTCAGCAACAAACGCAGCACCCGGTCAGACAAAACTTTTGTTTTTCCTGTTCCGGCCGAAGCCTCCACCCACACCGACCGCTGTGGATTCGCCGCCCGGCGCTGCTGTCCGGTCGCCTCGGCACCCCGTTGTTCTCTCAGCCGCTGCACCTCAGTCATCACCGCCTCCGTCCACAACCTTCCACTCCGCCACCCGGGCCAAATGCTCATAATCCGAATATTTCGGCGCATATTTTGGATTCGGCTGACTGATATATGGCGTCGTTGGCAAATCAAACAGCGCTATCATCTTATGCACCCGTTCCAGCGTATTGACCAAAATCTCTTCAATATCATCATCAACCACGGTTTCCTTTTTGCCCGGCTGCCAATAAATCAGCTTGCCAACCTCCTTTCGGGCGATTCCCTCAAAACCGCCATGTGCGGCAATCAACCCTTCCACCGGCAGCTGCGGCGCATATCCTTTGATCATCTCTGCCTTTGACCGGGCTTGTCCGGTTTTATAATCAATAATATTCACACGCCCGTCCAAGGTTTCATCCACACGGTCGGCTCTCGCCTTTATGGCAAACGGCCCTTCCGGAGCATTCAGCACCATCTCACCGCTCACCTCATTATGCACTTTCTGCACCTCCGTGCGATAAACTTTTTCTTTGGCTGCCAGCCAGTCAACACTCTTCACAAAATTCGGCCACCAGAAAGCTTTGGTTTCCTGAGCCACCTGATGTGTCTCAAAATACTTCTCTCCCAAAGCCAGAAGCTCTTCCCGTGCCGTTTCCGGAAAATCCGTGCTGTGCCGGTTGTTAAATTCCTCCAGCACCTCATGCACAATCGTCCCGTAATCCGCCAATGCCAAAGCCTGATTTAGCTCTTTTAAAGGCTTCAGCTGCAAAATATATTTTGCAAAAATAATATACGGATCACGCATCAACTGCTCCAGCGCCCCGGCATACAGCACCCGCGGCCGCATTTTCACCGGCGGACAGGGTGCCGGAGGCAAAATCGGATGAAACGCGGTTGCTTCGTCAAATTTTGCCGCCCATGCCGCATAAGCACCCGTTTCCAAATTTTTAATATCACGGCCACCGGCTTTCAAAACCGTCTCCAAACGCATCCACCAGCGGGATTTCACCATCGGCGTCCCCTGAACACGCTCCGCACGCGTCAAAAACACCCTGCCCGCAGACATAAGCTGCACAAAATCAGCCGCCAAAATCCCGGTAACTTTTTCGGGCGGCGGCAGACCAAAATCTTTTTTCATCGGCCGCGACATCCACGGATCAGCATCCGCCGGCTTCGGCCAGCCGCCTTCATTAACCTCACCGATAATTGTCACATCAAAACGATTAAGACGAGCCTCAATCGGACCCAGAATTTTCAACCGCGGATGAGTTCCGTATTTTGGCCGCACCGTCACCCGAGCCATCAAAGCCTCCAGCAAGGCTGGATAATCTCTGCCGTCAATTTCCCCGAGCATTTCCGCATGCGCATACAAATCCGCCGCCCAGCGCGCAGCAGCTTCTCCGGCATCACCGCTCCACAAAACGGCCGTCCCGTCCTTCAGCGGGGTCGTTGCTATTTTCTCCGCCACCCGGATATGAGTTTCAAACAGTTCCTTAAAATCCACCCGGGAATTTGCCAACAACAAAGCCAAAGGCTGCACTTCCTTCTGAAATTCGTCAAAAAGCGAAAGCCCTTCTTCCGGCTGGTCGGCACGCAGCACTTTCTTTTCATAATCCCGGACCTCTCGGCGCAAACTTCCGTAATCCCGGCCACAAGCCGTAAAAGGATGTTTCAGCAAACTCAGCATTTCGGCCGGAGCAAAATCGGCCGCACAAACCGCCGTCATCAATCGCAAAAAAATCCCGACCGGCGTCAAATGCAGCGGTCGCCCGGCAGAATCATCAACTTTTATATTCCAACGCTCCAATTCCGTTGCTGTCCGCCGGGCCAGATTTCTGTCCGTCGTTACCAAAGCGGCCGTTTTCCCGGGAGTTTCCAACACATGACGCCTCACCAGCGCCACACTCAAAGCCTCCTGCCGCACATCCGGACAATCAATCACCGCCAGCCCGTCAAGAGCCCCGCCATCAAGTTCTCCGGCTTTGATGTACCGCCATTTATCCGTTGTTTTCGCCGGGCGCATCACCTCAGACACCAGCCTCTCCCGTTGAGGATTCTCTGCCGGCACCAAATCCCTGACATCATGCCGGTCAATCTGAAGAAAGCCCAGCAAATCTTTCAGCTCAAACTGCGGATGGACCTCATCAACCGCCTGCCAGCTTTCCTCATCCAAATTCTTGTCCAGCCCCGACAAAACAACCTCGCCGGCCGGCAACTCCAAAATAGTCTGCACCAGCCTCTTCATAACAGGATAAGTTGCGGTTGTTCCCGCAACGACAATTCTTTTTTCCGGCGGAGACTGCCGCCATAAAGCACACTGCAAATCCAGAGCCTTGCACCGCCGGACAACCGCCTCCTCAAGCCCGTGCGCCTGTAAATATGCCGGCCACTCGGACGTAATCAGCTCCAGAAAAGCCAAAACCTCCAGCCAGTGCGCCGCATATTCTTCCGGAACCAGCTGCCGCAGATTATCAAAAGACAACTCTTCATAATGCACCTGATCACTCAGAGAACATAATTCCTGCGCCAAAAAACAAGCCTGCTCTGCCGAAAATTTCTCCAACCCGAATTTTCCCGGTTCAGCCATAATCCGCCGGATAAACCAAAACAGACGGCTACAACTGTCCACGGCCGGCGCCAACACCGGCAAAGCCGCCGAAACATCAAAACCGGAAACAAACAAAGTATCTTCTTCCACATCCGCAAGCGGCTGCATCTGCGGCAGCAACATCGGCGACAATCCTTGTGCCCGGACAAACGCCTCCCGCAAACTCTGACACGCACGCCTGTTTGGCAGCAAAAACAAAACATCAGCCAACGCCAGTGGATTTTCCCGATATTCAGCCAAAAAACGCTCAGCCAGAACATCAACAAAAGAACAACTTGCCGGTATGTTAAAGATTCTTTTTTCCATAGACCGAATTTACCCCGCGGCTCTCAACTGGTCAAGCAAAGAAAACGCCCCGAATGGCTTATTTGCCCTTTCTAAAAAAAATCATAAAAAATCGCCAACTCCGTCGCCTTGATTAAGCAAGCGCCTGCAAAAACTTTTGCAACGCCCTGCCCCGATGAGAAATCTTTGCTTTTTCCCCGGATGTCAGCTCGGCAAAACTCTTCTCATATCCCTCCGGAACAAAAATCGGATCATACCCAAAACCGTTGGAACCGGTTTTTTTCTCCTGAATATGCCCGTCGACCCGGCCTTCAAAAATCCTGGTTTTACCCTCATTCGGATCCGCCAAAGCCAAAACACAAGAAAAATGTGCCTTACGTGCCTGATCTCCCGTTGCGGCGATTTCCGTCAACAACATATCCATCCCTTTGTCAAAATCACGATCAGGTGCATAACGGGCCGAATACACCCCCGGACGACCATCCAGACAATCAACACACAAACCGGAATCATCTGCCAGACAAACCAAACCACTCATCCGGGAAAGCGTCTCCGCCTTCAGCCGGGCATTTTCCTCAAAAGTTTTGCCGGTCTCCTCCACGTCCGGAAGATTAAGCTCCGCCGCCGACAATACCTCAACCCGGTAAGGCTGCAGCATATCGGCAATTTCCTTCAGTTTTCCCGGATTATGACTGGCAAAAACCAGTCTGGTTATTTTTGACATCACGCTTCCACCCCTAATACTTGTTTTTGTTTCTCAATCAATTCGGCGATTCCCTGACGAGCCAGTACCATTAGCTCTGCAAACTGCACCTCATCAATCGGCTCGCCCTCGGCCGTTCCCTGAATCTCTATAATTTTGCCGCTTTCTGTCAATACAAAATTTGTATCCGCCCGGGCGGTTGAATCTTCCCGGTAATCCACGTCCAAAACCGCCGCCCCGCCGCAAATACCGCAAGATACCGCCGCCACAAATTCCCGCACCGGATTCTCGGCCAATACACCGCCTTTGACCAGCTTATCCAGCGCCTGATACAGCGCCACAAACCCACCTGTAATTGACGCGGTACGAGTCCCGCCGTCTGCTTGGATT
>CALXTH010000046.1 GCA_944391365.1 uncultured Alphaproteobacteria bacterium
GCTGAAGTGGCTGCAAATGTTGGAAAATTCTTAAAAAGTCCGATTATTTCACAAAAAAGAAACATTTTGAAATTAATATTATCGGACTGCAAAACCGAAGGAAAAAATCTTTGCTTTTCAATAGCCAAGCCGTTTGATAAGCTGCTAAAAACGCCAGAAATTAACAAATGGTGCCGCCGAAAAGAATCGGACTTTCGACCCCACCCTTACCAAGGGTGTGCTCTACCACTGAGCTACGGCGGCACGACATGACTGAAAAGAAACATAACGAATAAAAAATAAAAATCAAGCACAAAATGCAAAAAATACGAATTTTTTTACACAGTCGGTACTTTCCGTAAAATTAACGCTGGAATTTTACTTGGAAAAGCTCTAACCTGAAAAAGTCTCTTAACCTGTATATATAATAAGGAGAAGCATAATGAAAAAACTGCTTTCAGCCGTACTGGCGCTTTTTGTTGTTGCCGGTTGTTCATCAAAGGCATCTGAGTCTTTCAAGGGCAAGACATACAAAATGACGGTTGCACCGGCAAACATGGAAATTACCCTCGGTTTTGATGCTGCAGAACCGCGTTTCCACGGCAAAGCATTAAATAATTATTTCGGAGGCTATACCCTGGACGGGGATAAATTGACCTTTGGTCCGGCCGGAAGCACGATGATGGCCGGTCCCGAGGAAATGATGAAAGCCGAGCATGAATACCTTCAGGCGCTACCAAAAATTACCGGATACACATTGGAAGACGGCAAGCTGATACTGACCGGAACAGACAATGTCAAGCTTGAGTTTGAAGAAGTGACATCTCCGGCAAAATAATAAAATGACCGGATTACAAAGCCCTTTTCCGGATTCTTTACCGAAAAGGGCTTTTGTTTATGGGATAACTTGAGCGAAGCTGTTTTACATTTGCCAAAAACAGATATAATGCCATCAGGTTGGAATACAAAAATGAGACGTCTTTGATGAAAAAAAACTGTGCCTTATGGGGAATATTCTGCAGTTTGCTGTTTCCTCTGCCGTCGTGGGCGGAAGAGGGGCAGGAGGTTGTTTATACTCCGGATAATGCGGCCTATGTTGAAGACGAAACCATCGTCCTGCCGAAATTTATTGACGATTCCGACCTGAACTTTGACAATTTGGAAGAAGAAGATCTTCTCTTTCAGAAAAAGCCGGAAGCAGAAACTCTTGAGAATAAGGAAAATATAGCCATAACACCGGCTTCTCCGCCCCCTGAACCCCGGATTAATGTCCCGATTCTTCAAAAAAATGCCGATGATATTCTGCCGTCTCAAACGACACCGTTGAACGGAGACGGATATTCCATGCTCCCTGTGCAGCCGGTGGATGCGGATTCGCTGACAACAACCGGAGGCAAAAGTCTGACGGAAACCATAGCGGAAAAAAATGCAGTCCCTGAAGCTGAAGCAGATAAAAACGGCACTTCTTCAGATATCTCTTCCGGAGAGAAAACAAAAGAAAAGACCTGGCTTGCCAAGCTTAAATCACCGCTTGACAGTTTGGAAAAATCATTGTCCGGAGGCTCTGAAAGTCTTGAAAAGATGGTTGACAACAGCCGCCGGAACCGCAGTGGATCAAATGCTTCTGTCTTTGATATTTCGGGAATTATGCTGCGGATGTCGCTGGAACAGGTTGATGAAACCATGAAGAAAAAAGGTTTTCGCAAAGTTTTCCAAAAGCTTGATATTCCGAATTTCATCCGTTGGCGCAATGAGGAAACCTGCCGCAATCAGGGAGTCGTAGGGTATGAGCGCCTGGAAAGCTGCGTGGCAGATATGGCCAAACGGGATAAACATCAGTATGTCTCACAGGGAAAATATGCCAAATTTAATACAAAAGAAGAAATAACGGTCAGGTTCACCAGTAATTTTACGAATAATAAAGTTTATAAGATTATATATAAAAGCATGGCCTCGACGATTCAGGGAAACAGCCCCAAAGCCATATATCTGCGCAATGTTAAAATTTATGATTTCTGGAAAAAAGTAAATCATAAATACGGCGCACCGGATGATAAAGACAATGTCGTCTGGGGACTGGGTGGAAACAAACCGTATATGCAGGCGTCGACTGGTCTGCTGGTTCTTGAAGACCCGATGCTGCGGGAGCTGGATTATACCCGGATGTCAAGAGAGGATCAGTTATTTTTGAATACGGATTTATATAGTTTTTAGGATAAAGAGCATGGAGCAGAACATAAATTTAACCGAAGCCGTTTGCACCCGGATCAGTCATGATCTGATCGGCAATATCGGCGCCGTAGCCAATGCCGTCGAACTGCTTGAAGAAGGGGATATGGATTTTTTGTCGGATATCAAATCAATCCTTAAGGTCAGTTCCAGCGTGCTGAGTGCCCGGCTCAAATTTTTCCGTATGGCTTTTGGTCTGAGCAATGCCGGCTTGGAAAATATGGAAACGCTCAAACACGTCTGTGCTGATTATCTGGCAACGGTTGGCAGCCGCAATACCCCTGTCACCCTTGCTTTCAGTCTTAAAACACCGGAACTCGGACGCTGGGCCATGCTGGCGGTAATGGTGCTGGCTGATGCGCTGATCAAAGGCGGAAGAATAGAAGTCGGTGATGATGGCAAACGTCTGGTTGCCGCCGTTGATACACCGGATTTGTCGGCGGAAAAGGTTGACCGGATGCTTGAAATCTCTCAGGGTAGACAGCCGGAAAATCTGGCATTCTATGCTCCGTTGCTCTATCTGCGGCACATAACCGGGGAGGCCGGGCGCAATCTCCGGATTCTGAACCAAAACGGTCTGGCCGTTCTTGTGGAATAAAAAAGGAACTCTCAATGCCCAAATGTATTATAGCCGATGATTCCAAAATTATTCGCATGATTTTGATGAAAATCATGGAAAACCTCCGTTATGAGGTAATCGAGGCCGAAGACGGAGAGGAGGTTGTTGAACTTTGTGAAAAACACGAACCCCGGTTAATTATCATGGACACCAGACTGCCGATTCTTGACGGGATAGATGCTCTTTATAAAATCAGAGACATGCAGCGCATTGAACAGCCGAAAATTATTTTCTGTTCAGCCGTAACTGACGCTTCCAAAATCAGGGAAGCGCTTGACGGCGGTGCCGATGATTATATTATGAAACCCTTTGATGAAGAAATCATCTCCGGAAAACTTGAGATTCTTGATTTGATATAGGATTGCTCAAATGAAAAAAAGTGATTTTGAATATATTCTGGGGCTTTTGAGAAAATATGCCGGCTGGGAGCTGAGCGAAGACAAATATTTTGTGCTTGACCGTAAAATATATAACTTCGTCCGGGAAAAAAACTATTCCACGGTCGAAGATCTGATTGCCGAACTCCGCATGGGGCAGAAAACGCTGCTCTGGCAGGTTATTGAGGCGCTGACCTTGTCAGATACCTGCTTTTTCAGAGATTATAAAGTGTTCAGCGGCTTTGAAAACCGGATTCTGCCGCACCTGCGCGAGGCCAACCGCAGTGCCCGCAAACTCCGGGTGTGGAGCTTGGGCTGTTCATCCGGCCAGGAGACTTATTCAATTGCCATTTCCATCAAAAACCGCCTGTTTGCCGTCAGTGACTGGGACATCAAAATCATCGGAACTGATATTTCGACAACCTCAATCAGCAAGGCACAAAAGGGATTATATACCTCCTTTGAAATCCAAATGGGAATGAACGCCCGCACCATGATTGATAATTTTCATCAGGATGGCGATATGTGGCAGGTAAACCGCAATATTATGGAAATGGTTGAATTCCGACGGTATAACATGCTTGACGACATCACTTTTTCAGATGCTTTTGATATTATTTTCTGCCGCAATGTTTTGCGCTTTTTCGCTCCGGAGATTCAGTCGGATATGATTCGCTCAATTTACAAAAATCAGGTACCCGGCGGATTTTTATATCTGGGAATGGGTGAAAATGTCGTCGATTTGGATAAATATTATGACCCGATTCGCGGAATGAAATGTCTGTATCAGGCCAAACTTTCCGTAATCAAGACCGAAACAACGCCAAAAACAGCTCAGCAAGCCGGGGAATCCGTACCCCGTGAGGCACCGGCCATGCCCAAATTTGTCCGCCCGGATAATCTGAAACCACTGGCATCAGGAACTTTGCGTAAAATAGACCCGGGAACCTACCGTCGGAACTAAAT
>CALXTH010000047.1 GCA_944391365.1 uncultured Alphaproteobacteria bacterium
TCAGAGCCGTTGACATTAACAACACCGCTCGCAGCCAGCTGACTATTAATTTCACCGGTCAAATTGATTTCAGAACCATCCTCGGCTGTGATATTGTTTTTAGACGCAAACTTACCGTCAACATTTGTGACAGAACCGTCTTTCAAAGTCGTAGCCTGAGCAACTTCCAATTCCGCTCCCTCGGCAATGCTTGTTACCGCGCCGGTATCAGCAGTCAATCCGGCCGTTGTCGTGGTCTTGCCGCTCTTAATTGCCAATGAAGAATCTTTGAGAGAAACAACGCCAACCAACTTGTTATTACCGGTCAGATTAATCGCCGGAGTAACAGCCGCGGCAGCAGCATTAACCTGAGACTCAGCTTTCTTCTGAGCTTCGGCACTCAACTCACTCCACTCTAAAGCCGTTCTCTCATCATCGGCATTATAAGCGTCTATAGCAGCTTGATTGACCAAATCACCAGTTTCTGAAGAATATGTTGAATCAGCACTAAAATCATCTTTAGTCAGAGTCAAACTTCCGTTTTCAATCGCTTCAGCCAAAGCTTTATCATCATCAATACCTTCCAGCTTTTTCTTGCCTTCTTCACTCAAGTTGCCTTCCAAAGCTGTTTTTTGATCTGTATTTTCACTTTCAGCGGCTGTTTCGGCAACACCGTTCAGATAAGTCTGAATTTTTGCGGCAACAACGCCATCATCTGCGGCATAAGTCGAAACCAAACTGGCTCCCTTATCCTGCAAATCAGCGCTGGTAATATTGCTTAAACTTTCAGCATATTTTTTCTGAGCCTCTTCTTTAGCCGCGGTAGCCGCCGCAGAGCCATCAACGCTGATTGTTCCATTATTATCGGAAATCAAAAAGCTGTTATCAACATTGATTGTTCCGCCCTTGACATCAAAAGTTCCTGCCGTGTCCTTTTTTCCGGCCAACAACATACCGCCATTGGTAACATTAATAACACCGCCATTAACAGTCAATGTCTCATAGGCCGCCAGCAGAGAACCTTTATGAAATTCTTCACGTCCTTCATCGCCATCCGGGAGGAGGTCGTTTTTCCCGCTGATATTAATAACTGCGTCCTTGTCGACGGTCACATTTGCCAGCTCAATACCACCACCATTGGTAATCGTATTTGTGCCGGAAATAGTGGCTGCACCGGTATTATAACCACTAGCTACACTACCAAAAATACCATTACGAACATAAGTGTCACCTTCTTCTGAAACACCAGAAACCGTAACATCTTTGATTGTGTTCGCTTCGGCAGACACATCAATCGGCCGATTCTCCAAGCTATCATAAACCCCGGTATAATTCTGAGGTTCAGCATAAGCCGGAGTAACGCTGAATGCAGCGGCGACCAATGCAGTTGAAAATAAAAGTTTGTTTCTCATATGATTAAACTTCCTTAATTTGTTTTAATTAGTAAACAAAACCACCTTCCAAGAAGGTGGTCGGAGAGTTCGAAAATCATATCTCAATAAATGACTCTTTTAGCCTTTAAACCACAACCTTTCGGTCATGTTCCTGAACATCCGCTAAAAGCTCCCCGACCCGGGTCGGGGATATAACGCTGCTTGTTAAGAAATTTAACAAACAACATAACGACATCATATCCTAATGCCGATTGAGATATAGAGCTTTCGACAGCTCCGCACCTCTCGGTGCTGACACAACCATAAATCTGTGCCTGAAAACAGACTACAAGAATAATTATTAAAATGCAATTAAAAAAGCAAAAAAATCACAATGAAGTTTAATCCGACAGAAATATCAAAGAGTTATGTCAATAAAAAAAGAAATTATATTTCAAAAGTAATATTATTATGTTGACATCATATTCCGGAACTTTGGTCAAAAAAACAAATTTTTCATCCGAAATTTCAACCGGAACATTGAAAAAAATTAAATCAGTTTAATCTGCTCGATTCTTTTGGCCAACCCGGTTATATCATCCGTTTCAACAAAGATCGCAAAGACCGTGCCTTTCCCTTTTGCCGGAGCCAGTCTGCCGCCGGAATACCGCCGCGCCAGCCGGTTAATCGGTTCGGTAATCTCAAAACCCAGCACCGAATTATAATCGCCGCACATGCCGACATCGGTAATATAAGCCGTCCCCCGCGGCAGGATTCGCGCATCAGCCGTCGGCACATGCGTATGTGTGCCGGCCACAACCGACACCCGCCCGTCCAGATAATAACCGAATGACAATTTTTCTGAGGTTGCTTCAGCGTGAATATCAACCAGAACAGCATTGATATTCCGCCCCAGAACATAATTTTTCAACAACTTGTCTATCGTCTGCACCGGACAGTCCACTGCTTCCATAAACAACCGCCCCAACACCTGAACAATCAAAATCTTGCGCCCGTCCGGCAGCATGATTTCCATGGCGCCGCGCCCCGGCAGATCTTCCGGATAATTCAGCGGACGGATAATCTTTTTCGATTCGCTCAAAAACGGAATAATATCCCGTTGCTGCCACACATGGTTTCCGGTCAGCAACGCATCAACCCCCCGACTCAAAAATTCTTTGGCGATTCCCGCCGTCACGCCAAACCCGTGCGAGGCGTTTTCAACATTCACCGCCAAAACATCCGGCTTAAACTCGTTTTTGAGATAACCGATATTGTCAAAAACGGCTTCCCGCCCCGGGCGGCCGACCACATCTCCGCAATAAACAATCTTCAAATCTGGCTCCGTCTGATAAATATCCAAAAAGAAAATCCCCGGAGGGATTTTCTTTCGAAAGGAGTTTAAAATGAACGTGAGGAGAGCCGTCATAGCCGTATCTTGTTGTATTCAACACGAACCGCTGTCAACTAGGTGGGCACCATATAAACAAACCACGATTTGTTCAGAGACAGTTCCCTTAAAAATAATGTTGGCTCGGGTGACCTACGGGAACTACGCACCAGACAGCTTCTCCTCCATGTAATAGAGTCTACAATGATTCTATTTTATTTGCAACAACTTTTATGCGTTCAGTGAGATTTTTTATCGTTTGCGCCAGATTCTCATCGATTCGCTCAATTTCAGCCTGATCCACGGCTCCCGGATTCTGAACCAAAACCGGATTCCCGTTCCGCAAATCCTCAGCCTCATCGGCCAAAAGCAGCCCGATCATTGCCAGCAGCATATTTTCATTCACCTGCTGTTGCCCGCCCTGTGTCAGCATACGCGCTTTTTCATCCAAAACGCGTGAAAGCCGGATGATATGCGCCTCTTGCCCGTCTTCACAGGCAACGGCATATTCTCTGGAGTTAATTGTTATTGTTACCTGAGCCATCTTTTTCCAGTATTGTGTTGAGTTTGTCAATAACCGCAGCCACCCCGTCAAGCGCCTTTTCCGACGATTCTTTCAGAGCGGCAATCTTTTCTTCTTTTTCTTTAAGGGCAAAAGAGTCTGCCTCCCGGCGCTGTGCCAGACTTTTCTGCGTGATTTCTGTTGTGTTTTCCAGTGCCAGAACCAGATTATTGAGCTCGGCTAAAGCGTCAGCCGTCCGGGACAAAGTTGTTTTTTTCTCTTCCATGACAAATTTTTCTTTCTTTTCAGGGATTCTTCACTTATATTACAAAACAACAAAACTCATAATAAAGAACCTCGGATTAATTTTCAAGCAGCAAACCAAAGATATGCCAAAATTTATTCTATATATTGATACGCCGGACGAAACGCCGGAGCCTTGCCGGAACATCGGGTGCTTTTTGCTCGATTCGTCACTGCCGGCGGATTTTTCCCTGAATTTTGCCGCCGCCGCCCGGGCGCAGGGAGCTTTGGTACTGGCGGCCGGGGACAATGCCGCCGCTTTTTGCCAAAAACTTGATCTTGACGGGGCATTGTTTGATTTAAGCCGTTCCGAAAACCCGGTAAAAGAATTCAAATCGCTGCAAAAACAACTCGGCACCGGAGCCGTTTGCGGCGTCATCAGCCGTTCCCGCCGCCACGAGGCCATGCTGTTGAGCGAATGTGAGCCGGATTTCCTGGGCTTCAAAATCTGGTCGCCCAGAAAAGAAAAAATATCAGGGTTGGTGGGCTAGTACAACGATCTGTTTTTAATCCAATCGGCACTTTGGATAATGGATCACGACGTTGATATCGGCGCCTGCCAAACGGACAACATAATCATCAATAACAGATTTTATAAGATTCTTCTTGCCAAAAATAAAAGAATAGATTAATTTTCAGTAAAAATCACAATTAACATTGTAAATATGGAGACAAAACATGAAACAGTTAGCAGGTTCAATCAGAATTGGTTGGGTCATTGAATATAAAGGCAAACCCTGGACAATTGTTAAAGCAGCACACATCAAGCCGGGTAAAGGCGGCGCGTTTATGCAGGTCGAGATGAAAGCGGTTGAAGAAGGCACCAAAACCAACGAACGTTTCAGAACCGAAGATACCGTTGAAAAGTTAATGGTCGAGGAAAAAGACTGCCAGTTCTTGTTTGAAGACGCCAGCGGACTGACTTTCATGGACAGCGAAACCTTTGACCAGTTCACGCTTCCCTCTGACATTTTGGGCGATTCCCGTCCGTTTATGACTGATGGCATGGGCGTCATCATCAGCTTTATTGACGGCAAGCCGATTTCTGTCGAACTGCCGCTGCAGGTTGTCTGCACCGTTGCTGAGACCGAACCGGTCGTCAAAGGCCAGACGGCAGCGTCTTCCTACAAACCGGCTATTCTGGACAACGGTGTCCGCGTCATGGTTCCGCCGTTCATCGGTAGCGGTGACAAAATTGTTGTCGGCACGGCCGAAGCCAACTATGTTGAAAGAGCCAAATAATGTCTTACCTTTCCGTAAATCTGAGCAATCTGATTGCTGCGGTCAAAAAGGCTTCAGCGCACCTGGATCGTGATTTCAGCGAAATTGAGCAGCTGCAGTCATCCGTCCGGGACTACCGTACGTTTGTCATGAACGGCTATAACAAAGTTGACCGGATACTGAAACAGGAACTGCTGAGGCTCCGCCCGAATTATGTGTTTGCCGCAGATGGAAAACCGGCGCCCCGGGGCGGTTGTTTTATCATTGAGCCGATCGGCGGATTTGCCAATTTTGTGCATGGCATTTCACGCTTTTCCGTCTCCGTCGCCATGTGTGAAAACGGCCTGCCCGTTGCGGCGGTAGTTTATAACCCTGCATCAGATGAGTTGTTCTTTGCCGAAAAAGGCATGGGCGCCTACAAAGAAGGGTTCCGCAGCCACGAGCGTCTGCGTGTCTCCTCGCGGAAAGAGCTTGTCGATTCTCTGATTGCCTGTGCGGCGCCCGCCGGAGATGAAGACAGCCTCCGGAGCGATTGGGCGGTTGCCGGCAAACTTTACGGCCATGTCGCCGGAGTCCGCAGCTTTGGCTCATCAGCACTTGATTTGGCTTATGTCGCTGCCGGAAAATTTGATGCATTCATCGGCCATGCGCTGAACATGTCGGAGATTGCAGCCGGCATTCTTCTGGTCAAAGAAGCCGGTGGCTATGTGTACGAGCCCGCGCAGAAAGACATCCGCACCGAAAATCTGGAAATGGTGATTTCTTCCGGCAATATCATGGCTGTTAATGCAAATTTAAACAACAAATTGTATGATTTGCTGAACAAATAAGTTTAATTTAAGGATAAAAAGAGATGCGGATGAAATATATGGCTTTGTTGCTGGCGGGGGCTGTTCTGACAGCCGGCAATGCTGGCGCCGAAGACGGCGTCTATGTTGATTTATCTGTCTTGAACGAACTGCAGCCCGGTTATGCCGGCCAAAGCGTTTCGCAGCCTCTTTTTCCGATAGTCGAAAAAGTTGAGAAAAAACAACCGGTCAAAAAAGTCCGGAAAGCCAAGGCTAAAGCCGCCAAAGCCAATCCGGCTCCGGTAAAAAAAGTTGAACCGGCCTCGGTTCCCGAACCTGAAAAAGCGGCAAAACCGGCAGAGCCTGCAACCCCGCAATCAAAGGAACCGCAAACGGTTTCTAAACCGGCTGTTGTGCCGACCGTCTCTCCGGCCGAGGTCATAACTACGGCGCCCGCAGCCGTTGCCCACGCTTCC
>CALXTH010000048.1 GCA_944391365.1 uncultured Alphaproteobacteria bacterium
ACCGAAAGCCACCAGACCAAAAGCAAACACGCTCGGATAAACCATATAGGCATCCAAACCTGAACTCGCGGTCACATAAGCAATCGCCATCAGCGCCACCATCACAATTCCCTGCCAAAAAGCAGAAAAGTTACCGGCAACAATACCTGAAATAATATTCAGCGAAGCACCTGCCTCACGGCTGGCATTAACAATCTCGTTCACATGCTTTGACTTCGGAGAAGTAAAGATTTTAGTAAATTCCGGAATCAATGCCGCGGCCAGCGTACCACAGGAAATAATAACCGAAAGCTTCCACCACAAATCTTCACCCATATCACCGATCATCACATAAGAAACGCCGAATGTCACCAGAATAGAAACAACTGAAGTCAGCCAGATCAGACTGGTCAGCGGCTTTTCAAAATCAAACGACGGACGGTTTCCGTAAACGGCCTTGGAGACAGCCCCGTTCAGCCAGTAAGAGAACATTGAGGTCACAATCATCAACAGACGCATGGCAAAAATCCACACAATCAACCGGGCCTGAATATCGATTCCGCCGGTCATCAAAGCCAGTTCGCCGTCAGCATTATACATCATACCGGCGCCCAGCACAATAAAGCTGATAAGCGCCACCCCGGTCACACCATAAGTCTCAAAACCATCGGCCGTCGGCCCGACAGAGTCACCGGCATTATCTCCGGTACAATCGGCAATCACCCCCGGATTACGAGCATCATCTTCATCAATTTTGAAAATAATTTTCATCAGATCGGCACCGATATCGGCAATCTTGGTAAAAATACCACCGCAAATACGCAACGCTGCCGCACCGAGTGACTCACCGATGGCAAATCCGACAAAACACGCACCGGCGCTTTCTCTTGGCACAAACAGCAAAATGATAATCATCATAATCAGCTCGACACAAATCAGCAAAACGCCGATTGACATGCCCGAACGCAGCGGCAAACTCATCACCGGATAAGCTTTCCCCTGCAAAGACATAAACGCCGTACGCGAGTTGGCATAAGTATTAATCCGCATACCGAACCACGCCACCGTATAAGAACCCAGAATACCCAGAACCGACCACATCAGAATAGTCAGCACCTTAGGCATCGGCGTCGCATTCAGATAATAGAAATAATAGAAAATGCACGCGGCAATAAACAATTCCAAAACCACCAACAGCTTGGACTGCTGTTTCATATAAGTTTTGCAGGTTTCATAAATGGTATTTGACACATTGAGCATTGATTCATGCGCCGGAATTTTCTTGATTTTGCAAAATTCATACAGCCCGAACAACATGCCCAAAACACAAAGCACAATCCCGTACATCAGAATTTCACTTCCGGTGGTTGCCCAGCCGAAAAGATTATAACTGACATCCAGGCTCGGAATATTCAAATCAATTTCTGAAGCTTCTGCTCCGGAAAAAGCCGACAGCATCATCACGGCGACAGCCAGTGACAACTTGCCGATTTTCTTGAATAAAGTCATCTTGGATTCCTTATACTGGTTAAAACAAAACATAAATAATCGGGACCCTGCCGCTCATTTGGGCAGATTCTCTTTTGATTATGTCGGCATGATAGATTCCTGAGTCTAAAAAATCGGTTAACTCTTTAAAATGATTCATAAAAATCCCGCAAACCGCAACATCCGTTCTCACTCGGACTAAGACCTATCCGCATTTTGCCATACACGCGGTATGAGCCTCTGCCCCCTTAGCCATAAAGACATCCTGGCAACTCTGCTGACACCTGTCTTTCTGATACGCTTTAATCTCTTTGCTGTAAGCATCATCCGCCTTAAGATCAACCTTCTGCCCATTTGCATAAGTCACCGTGACACTGCCGTCCTCGTTTAAAGTCGTCACACTACCGTCACTATTCTTAATCTGTTCACCCTGACTTTGCTGTGTTGCCGTCGTCGGTACGGCAGCCTTATTTTCAGCAGGCTGACCTTGTGAAACCGGAGCATTTTGTACCGGCGCAGAAACCTTGGCCTTATTTGTTGCTGATGCCTGTTGCCCACCGGCCTTTCCCTGTTGTTTTGCAAAATTTTCCCTGATCTGCGCCGCCTGCTGCAAAGCCTCTTCATCTGAAATTCCGCCTCCGGCCGGTTGTGCCGCTTGAACACTGTTACCAGCCTGAGACTGAACCGCCGCTTGCTGGCCGGAAGAAGAACGTGCCTGTTGTAAAGCCTGCCGCTGGGCAACCTGCTGCCTGGCCTGCTCTGCCGGCGTAAGTCCCGGATCCGTCCGCATCGCCGCCAGGTCCTCCTGTTGTTCTTTGGCCCTGGCCACAGCCTCCTGACTATCATAATAAACACCGCTGCCCTCGCCGACAGCCGTCCCGGCAGCAAAGATTCCACCGACAATATTGCCAAAAGTCCCGCCGCCGCCGATTTTTTGTCCTTCATGCCCAGCCGTTGTTGCCTTACCGACACCGGCAGCCGCCCGGCCAACCGTATCCGTCGCCTGATTAAGCTGCCCGAGCATCTGCCCGCCTTCTCCGGAAGCCGACAACCAGGCCGCAACTGCATTCGTCGTATTTCCGCCGTTGGCATTACCGTTCACCCGGATATTCTGCCGCGCTTTGCGCTGCTGGTCTGTTGCGGTAACATCCTGCGCCGCATTGGCTGCATTAGCAACCTGCATAGCCACACCGTTCATCCCCGTTTTCACATCATAAGACAATCGATTCGCCGCACCCGCCACCTGAGAGGCCGCATTAAGCACCCCGTCCAGACCGCCGCCGCTGTTTTTAATCGCATTGCCGATATTCTGCGCTTCTGTCTTAACATTATTAACCACCTGTTTAGCCCCCTGATACGCATTATATCCGCTGCGCACCAAATTCAAACCGGACTGAATAGACCCTTTCAAATCCTTAATACTCCATTTTTTCGCCGGCGCCGTCACCACCACCTCCGGCAGACAATTAATTTCATCCACACCCTGCCCACAGTTAATTTTATCCGAACTTCCCAAAACCGGCTTGTATTTTCCGCCCAGATAATTGCCATACTCCAGACTGCGTTCAACAGTCTTATCCGGATCCCCGGTAAAATAAGTAATAAACGGCCCGATCATTGAGAGCATAAACAACCCGATGGCAATCTGCGAAAAATGTTTCCAGCTGATTTTGTTGAAAATTGCCGCATAAGCAAAAGCCACCATCCCGAAACCGGAAATAACATAAGCCAAAATCCGCAAATCAATCAAAAAGACCATCGCTTTACAGGCGACCTGCTTAAAAATATTGCCCGCATCCGCACACACGCCTTTCATCCCGCTCCCTGTTGCGTTACCCGCCGCACTAAACAACGGATCCGGCTCTTCGTCCTCTTCTTCAATCGCCATGATTGACTTCAAATATTCATCGGCAACCTCATCCTGACGCTGTTTTTCGGCATCCAGCTCTGCCTGTTTTTTTGCCTCTTCCGCGGCCTTTGCTTCGGCTTGCTCCCGCGCTGTTTTTTCATCCAAAGCGGCCTGCTGTTCATCACTCAGTCCATACTTCTCCCGCGCCTTTTGCTCACACTCCCAACGCTTCTCCGGCGACGCATTCATTGACTGACATTCCGCCACCGCCGCCTGAAGCTTGTCATTTTGCTTGGTTGCCTTGTCCTCAAGTTTTTTCTGCGCTTTAGCCTCTTTTTCAGCAGCTTTTTCCTGCTTTTTCAGCTGTTTATCTATATCTTTTTGTGTCTTTTCAAATTCTTTTTCAAAATTTTTGATTTCTTTTTCCTGAACATCAACCTGTTTTTCCAGCTGCTTAATCCGCTCATCCGTCGTCTTTTTCAGCTCTTTGCTCTGCTTGTTGTACTCATCATCAGAAATAATCCCGGCGCGCACCCGCTCATTCAGCTTGTTCTGCTGCTCTTTATAAGTCTGTTGCTCAGTTTCAATCTGCTTTTGCAGCTCCGGAATTGAAGCCTTGGCCGCCTGATATTCTTCATAACCGACACCCATCTGCTGCCGGGCAAGATTTTCAAGCTCCTGCCGGGTATAAGTTTTTTCCTCGTCCAATCCCTCAAGTGCCGCCTCTGCCGTTCCGCACAAAACCACCGGCACCAACAGCAAAACAAAGATCATCCGGAACATAATAATCCCTCCATGAAAAAGCAACCTTAATAATATTTTATCATAATTAAAACGATAAAGCAAACTAATATTTTTAAGAAAAAACAAAAATTTCTACAAAAAAATACCGGAACCCGAAAGCCCCGGTATAATAAACAATGAACTGTTACTCTTACTCCTTCAGCT
>CALXTH010000049.1 GCA_944391365.1 uncultured Alphaproteobacteria bacterium
TCCTGTGTTTTAAGAACACGGGATTTTTTATTTGTCAAAATTTCAGTTTTTATTTTGAATTTATAATTTACAATAAAATTTAATTATGATATACTTGTCTTTGTATGAAACTGTATCATTAAAGAGGTGTGTCATGAATAATATCAAATTTTTACTCTTAGGGACGAGTTTGTCCTTTATTCCTTTAACTGTGAATGCTCAATGCGTCGCCACACAGGATTGTGCAACATTGGGTTATACCGAAACCTCCTGTAACGGCGGGGAAGGTGTCAAATGTCCGTTTGGAAACAAGTGGGCATGTTTGGGTGTAAATGAAGAAGAGTGCAAACAAAAATTCTGTGATGAATACGGCTTTACTTTGACTTGCACGGGCACCGGCTACGCCGGTGGCGCAGGCTCCGCCTGCGGTGGCAAATATGTTCAATGTACGTGTGCAAGCGGTTATGAATGGAAAGATGGTGCTTGTAAGCAGAAAATGACTGATGGGGCACACGGGGATTTGTATTATTGCAATGGTAAAGTTGTCGGGGTTAAAACCGGGGATATGGATTTTTATGTGGCGATAAATGATATTGGTACGATGAGTTGGCATAGCGCTAAGAGCAGTTGTAAGAATTATGACTTTTGTAGTAACGTGAAAGGAATATTACCTGATTATGATCAATTGGAGATAATATATGAAAACAAATCCTTATTGAATAGTTTCTTATCAACAAATGGCGGGGCAGATTTATCTGATGGATATTATTGGTCATCTACCTGTAATGATTATAATTGTAGCTACTATGGCTATGTCGTGGATATGTCTAGTGGGCCTGTAGGTAGTTTCAATCGCGATAGTCTTTTCTACGTTCGGCCGGTGTTGGAGAATTATTAATAACTAATATAACTAAAAAAAGATCAAGGTTCGGGGTTTGTCCGGCCTTGATCTTTTCTTTGTGATAAAACGTCGGGTGTTTCAAATTTCTATCAGCCAACAATTAATTCAGAAGGGCTATCAAAAAGTTTAGGCCCTCTTGTATTTGCCGGGACAGATATTAAATTAATACTGAAAGTTGTAAGAACACCTTACAATACATAATCTACACAAAAAATAAGGAGGTTTTATTTGAACTAAGCGGGGCTGCTGTCAAACACACCATGTCGGCTTCGCGGACTTTAGAACTTCTACCTACTACCTACACATATTATTATGCCATTATCACCTTAGTTTTGAAGCTCCGGTATCTCCCTTCCGGAGTTTCTTTTTTATCAAAAATCATTTTATGCTTTTATTTTGAAGAAAAACCGGTTATATTGTTTCCGGAATGGTAAAGGGGGTTTTTATGAATAAGTTCTTGACCGGATTGATGGCTTTAATTTTGTTCCCGACGGTAGCGGCGGCGCAAAAAGCCGGGGATATTGAAAAAATTGAAAATTATTTAAATAATATCAAAACTCTGAAAGCCTCTTTTGTGCAGGTTGCCAGCAATGCCAATACATCAGAAGGCCGGTTGTATATTGCCAAGCCAAACAAAATCCGCATGGAATATGACGCTCCGGTTGATGTGACTATTGTCGGGGATGGTGATTTTATTGTTTATAATGACAAAGAACTGGATCAGGTTACACATATTGATTATGATGATGTTCCGGCCAGTTTGATTCTTGCCAACGACATCAAAATTGACGGAAAGAATATTAAGCTTCTTGATTTTTATAAAGATGCGGGAACAACGGAAGCTGTTTTGGAATATAAAGTCAACGGTGAAACCAGTCCGATTACGCTTATTTTCAGCAATTCTCCTTTTGAGCTGAAGCAGTGGAAACTGGTCGACCCGCAAGGGGTTGAAATCAGTGTTTCGCTGTATAATTATGAACAGGATATTCCTTTGGAAGAAAGTTTGTTCAAATTTAAGGAATCCAAAAATCCACTGCAACGCAGAAGGGGATAAATTATGTCAAACTTCCGATTGGCAACATGGAATGTTAATTCAATCCGAATCCGGTTGGCTTTGCTCAAAAAGTTGGCAGAGCTGAGAAATCCGGATGTTATTTGTTTGCAGGAAGTTAAAGCCAAACCGGAAGATTTTCCCTTTGATGAGGTGCGGGAAATCGGGTATCCGCATATTGCCCTGTATTCCCAAGCCGGATACAACGGGGTGGCTATTCTTTCCAAAATTTCTTTTTGCGGGCAAAACGAATATAACTGGGTCGGCAAAAAAGATGCACGTCATATCAGCGTTTTTTTGCTCGGAGAGATTGAGCTTGACAATATCTATATCCCGGCCGGCGGAGATATTCCGGATCCGGTAGAGAATTTGTCTTTTGCGCATAAGCTGGCTTTTATGGATGATATTGCCGAATATTGGGAACAGCATCGTCAGGATTATGCGGGCAGAAAGAAAATTATTTGCGGTGACTTTAATGTTGCTCCATTTGAAAATGATGTTTGGAATCATAAACAATTGCTCAAAATTGTTTCTCATACACCTATAGAAGTTGAACGTCTGCTCCGGCTGCGCCATTCGCTTGATTTTATTGATATTGCCCGTGAGTTTCATCCGGAACCGGAGAAGCTTTACAGTTGGTGGAGTTATCGGAATCCTAACTGGCAGACTAACAACAAAGGTCGGCGCCTTGATCATATCTGGGTGAGTCCGGCATTGAAAAATAATGTTATCCGGTATGAAATTTTCAAAGATGCCCGAACTTGGGAACGTCCATCCGACCATGTTCCGGTTTTGGCTGATTTCAGATTTTAATCCGCGAGTTATCTTTTCAGCTTATAACCGCCGTCTTCGGTTATGATCAGTTGAGCGCTGTCATCACCCTGTTCAACTTTTTGCCGCAGACGATAGATATGCGTTTCTATCGTATGGGTTGATACATCCGGGTTATATCCCCAGACTTCCTGCAGCAACTCGTTTTTAGAAACAATTTTGGTTTTATTTTTATACAAATACTTAATGACAGCAACTTCTTTTTCGGTCAATTTGATAATCCGGCCGTTCCGCAAATTGACGATTTCTTTACCGATGGGATGCAATTCATATTGATTAAAATGCAGAAAACCGTCACAACTGTTTTCGAACCTGTTGACGCAGGCATGCAGATCATCAAGCAATTCAGATAAATGCAACGGTTTGAAAAAGGTGTGATTAGCCGTAAAGGTTTGTTCATCCCCTTCTTTTGAAGACAACAGAAAAAGCGGTATTTTTAAGGTTTGCAGCGGTTTAAGTTTTTTTTCGTCTTCATCAACGATAATAATGTCAAAATGCCCTGTTCCGTCGTTTTCTCTGAATACTTTAAATCCGGGGGCATTCAACTCAATCTGTTCAGCCAAATCCTCGGCCAGCAGGTTGTCTTCAGATAAAAGCAAAATATCAGGCATTAAAAGTTTACTCCCAAACCGGCAATAAAGGCATAACCTTTGTTGTTATTATAAAGACTGTCATTTTCGCCCTTGAAATTTACATGCGCGGCGACAGCGTAGATATTCAGGTATTTATTAATCTGAATATCATTGGAAAACATCAGAATTTTATCTTTATTATCCGTATTGTCAGCTTTGGCTTCAAAATATGTCAGTGCCGATTTCAGTGGGCCGAAACGGTAACCTATGCCGATATTCCATGCTTTTCCCTCCCGGTAATTGTCGAACAGATCCGGTGTTTTGGGATTGGTACTGCGATTTGTTATCCGGTAGTCATTGCCTTCGACCCAGGTTTTGCGCCAGCTTCCACCCAAAATCCAATTGCCGCGCTGAAGAGATGCTCCGGCTGAAAATTCTTTGTCCGTTTTATGATAAATGCCATATGCCACCGAGGTTGACAGGTTTGCGAATCCGATATCCGTCTCATTTGCCGCGGCCAAAACATAGGCATCATCACGGGCATAACGGGCAAAACGGTTAACCAGCCCGCGGCGATTGTCGGTGTCGGGAACATAAGAGGCCCCGATAACCGTTCCATAAAACTCAGGAGAAAAATAGGAAATTTTCGGCGCAACACCATCTGTATTGAGGTTCGTTGAGTTCAGGGTTTTAAAACTTGTGCCGCCGGAATTGCGTCGGTACCAGTTCGGGTTAATGATAAAATTAACAATATCTGAGTTGTTTACGCCAAGCGGGCCAACATCGGGGGCGCCAACCGCAAGCTGTACTGCGGCATTAAACGTTTCTCCGAGGCTCCATTGTCCATAAGGGGTTGACAAAGAGGCGAAAATCTGCTTGCCCCAGGAACCGTTGTTAAAATTTTGGACTTCCTTGTCAGAGGCGGCCATGATATCAAGGTAAACGCCGGCCGCATAGCCGTTGGAAAAATCTTTTTCCGCAGAAAAATAAATGGCTCCTTCTGCCGGAAAATTGTTGTTTTTATCCAGACTTTCATATCGGCTTCCGACATCCGAATAGCCATAAAACATTCGGGCATTACCCGAAATATCATACTGGATTTCTCCGGCAGAAGCTGTTGATGTCCAGATTACAGGCAGTAAAAAAAGTTTCCAAATTCTCATTTGTTATCCTGCGGCAAAATTTAATTATGGAATGATATTAAACGTAAAAAATTAAGTTTCAAGAAAACTTTTGTGAACAGAAGTTACAAAGGATTTGCGTCATCCGAATTTAAATACAGTGTTTCATTTCCGCATTACGGGATTTAAATACACCGTTCTCATAGCCTTGGATGGTTTTATCGGCTGCTGCTCGTTCAAGCCGATATTCTGTCAGGGCGACATATTCTTTTTCGCGTTCAATACCTATGTAGTGGCGACCGAGTTTTTTGGCAACAACCGATGTTGTGCCGGATCCGAGAAAAGGATCAAAAACAATATCCCCCTCGTTACTAGATGCCAGAATAAGTTTGGCAATCAGTTTTTCCGGTTTCTGGGTGGGGTGCGGCGTGTTTTCGGGCATGGACCAGAAAGGAATGGAGATATCTGTCCAAATATTTGACGGATAGGTCAGACGAATTTTTCCATTATCTTTTTCGTGCCAATCTTTTGGCGCTCCGGCATTATCCCGATAGGGGGCAACCACCGGGCGCAGCATTTTAACCGCGTCAAGATTGAACGTATAGTCTGCTGATTTGGTGAAAAACCAAATGTCTTCAAGGCAGTTTTTCCAGTTGTTTTTGGCTCCCCGGCCTTTTTCCCTTTCCCAGGAAATGCGGTTCTGCAAAATAAAATAACGGCCGGCGATTTCAGGTATGGAAATTGATGTTTTCCAATCCGCACATATATACAAACTGGCATTCGGTTTCAAAATCCGGGGCAGTTTTTTGAGCCATTTGTCAAGCCAGAGTTTATAATCATCAAAATCCCGCTCTTTGAAAACGTTTTTACCAAAAACCTTGGTTAAATTATACGGCGGATCGGCTATAATCAAATCAACACTTTCATCAGGGAGGAAATCAAGTGTTTTGAATGTGTCCTGATGGATGGTTTTATCCAGAATGTAATCCAGAGATGATTTGAAATTGAGTTTTATGGCGCGGCGGGCGTATGCCGAAACTTCTTTCGGGGAAAGTTCCATGGTTTTATTGCGCGGCGCCTTTTCTGACATGACCGGGTTTATTCTTCCCCAAATTTTCCGTTGACCAGTAAAGTCAGGGCTTCTATTGCTTCCTGAGCTTGTTCACCCGAGGCATTGACTTTGATTGTCGTTCCCTTGGCTGCTGCCAGCATCATTAACCCCATAATTGAGCAGCCGCTGACTTTTTGGCCTATTCTTTCGACCGTCACGTCTGCTTTGAGGTCTTCAATCGCTTTGACAAAAGCGGCGGCAGCCCGGGCATGGAGCCCTTTTTTATTTTGAATTTCAAGTTCTACGCTAATAATATTATTGTCTTCTGACATTTTATGCTCCCAGCAGTTTTGAAGCAACATTAATATATTTTTTGCCGGCTTCCTGCGCACCTTCAACAGCTTCTTTTAATGTTTTGTCTTTGCGCAGAGAGGCCAGTTTTATCAGCATTGGCAGATTAATGCCGGCGATAATTTCCACTTTGGCTTTATCCATAATTGAAATCGCCAGATTAGACGGTGTGCCGCCAAACATATCCGTCAGAACAATGGCTCCACTACCGTTGTCGACTTCACTGACTTTGTTCAAAATTTCGCTGCGGCGCATTTCCATATCGTCTTCGGGGCCGATGCAGACCGCTTTGACCTGATCCTGAGGACCGACCACATGCTGCATTGCCGAAATAAACTCCTCAGCCAACCGTCCGTGGGTTACCAGTACCAAACCTATCATTTCTTTTACAAACCTTTCTCTTTTATTCTTTTTTTCCGCTACTCCAAATTTTGACGGCACCGAAACTCTTTATCAGTTCTTCCCGGCTTTTGGCTTTGACGATTTCATCAGCACGGGTACGACGGCCGTCAATGACAATTTCTTCCACATTGTCGACGGGAACGCCATATGTCCGGTTGACCATTTTACCTTCAAGTTCCACAATCAGGACAAATTCGGCTTCAGCCAACGGGCCTTTTGTTTCTTCATGAATATCTTCCAACAGGACGGAAATCCTTTCATCCCGGCGGAGAAGCGCTGTTTTTTTACCGTCATATTCCAAAACGGGATTTTGCGGAGCACCATCGCGGGCATCAATAAAAATGGCCAGTTCTCCGTATTTGTTTTCAATAATCTCATAAAAATCCTGTTTTTCAATTAATGTATAATACTGGTTCTCCATGTCCTTTGACCTTTTTAATTGAACGTAAATTTGTTATATGTTATATCATTAAAGCAAATAAGTCAATTTTGAGTTAATAAAATGGAAAAAACACCGTTAAAATTCCTTTGGCATTATATCAAAATCTTTAAATGGTTTTTTCTGGCTATGTTTGGGTTGTTGGCTGTTTCAGCCATGGCTGGACAGACTTACCCCCTTTATCTGGCCAAGATTTATAATACTGCCGCGGGGCAGACGGACTCTCCGACGTATTGGCAGGATATTATTCGCTTTACTTTTATCGGGTTTGCGTTGGGACTGGTAAAAGTTTTTGCTTTTGATGCAACGTTTTTTATGTCTGCAAAATTTTTTCCGCAGGCGCGGACTTTGGTTTCACGGGATACGTTTGACCATGTCAACAGCCTTTCCATCCGTTATTTTACAGAGGAGATGTCAGGGAGAATCGCAACAAAAGTTAATCAATTGCAACGCAGTGTTATTGAGGCTTTTAACCATTTTACGCATGCGGTATCTTCGGTTTTGTTTTTGGGGCTGGCGGTTATTTTACTCAGTTGGATGAATTTTTATTTTATGCTGGCAATGACCGTCTGGCTAGTTGCGGTTGCGCTGCTGGCCTGTTTTCTCGGAAAAAAGAGACAGCTGCTGGCCAAAGAGGTCGGCAAAAAAGAGAGTCTGGCCGGCGGAATGATTGTTGACAGTCTGTCAAATTACAGCGAAGTCAAGAGTTTTGCCAATTTTCATTTTGAAAAACTTAATTTATTGAAATATCTCAGGATCTTACGCAAAGCTGAAACCAAAGAGGCCAAGACCAAAGCTTATATTCATCTGACGCAGAATTTAGTGACCGTGTTATCCATTCTCGGATTTATGTTTCTGGCTATTTGGGTTTTTCGCCGGAAAGAAATTGATACAACACAGTTTATTTATGCCAACACATTGTTTTCCATGCTGGCGACCATGACTTTTGATCTGACCTGGCTTTATAACGGACTTTCCAGTACTTTGGGAAATATTCGTTCGGCTTTGGAAACACTGGCTGTCGATCCCGAAATCAAAGATCGTTCAAGAGCTCATCCTTTACAGGCAAAACAAGCCGAAATCCGATTTGACAAAGTTGATTTTTCCTATAACGGCCGGCATCCTGTTTTTAAGGGATTGTCCGTTGTTGTCAATCCCGGAGAAAAAATTGGTCTGGTCGGGGCTTCAGGCGCCGGAAAATCGACTTTTATCAAGCTGATTTCACGCTATTACGATGTCGAGGGCGGTGCGATAAAAATCAACGGGACGGATATCCGGGATATTACGCAAAACTCCTTACGCAAAAATATTGCGGTTATTCCTCAGGATATTTGTCTGTTTAATCGTTCGCTCCGGGATAATATTGCCTATGGCAAAACAAATGCGACAAAAGAGGAAATTATTAATGCAGCGCAAAAAGCTTCCGCTGATTTGTTTATCAGCGCCCTGCCCGACGGATATGACACGATTGTCGGGGAAAGAGGGGTTGTTTTATCCGGCGGGGAGAGACAGAGAATCGCTATTGCCCGGGCTATTTTGAAAGATGCTCCGATTTTGATTTTTGATGAGGCGACTTCAGCTTTGGACAGCCACAGTGAACAGCATATTCAGCAATCACTCCGGCTGTTGATGAAAAACAAAACCGTTATTGCGATTGCTCATCGTCTCTCAACCCTGCGGGAAATGGACCGGATTTTGGTTTTTGACCAAGGGAGAATTATTGAAGAAGGATCTCATCAGGCTTTGTTGCGCAAAAAAGGCGTTTATTACCGGCTTTATAATATGCAGGCTGACGGGGTTATGGTCGGAGAAGGTTTCCATCCGATTGAAAATCCGTCTTGTCATTCATAAAAATTGCGGTTAGATTTGATTTAATTATCTGTCGGAGAGAATCAGCATGCTGACCCTGAAACATTTGCAAATTTCTTCTTTTAACGAAAATCTGGCTTATCTGCACCGGGACTGTATTGCTTATAAGGTAGATGACATTAATGCTTTGGTCAAAATTGAGGTGCATGGCGGAATGAAGACAATTTATGCCTTTTTGCAAATTGTCGATGACGAAAGAATCGTCAAGCCGGATGAACTGGCGCTTAATACCGAGGCTTTTGACCAAATAAATTTGCCTGAAGGCGCCAAAGTTTCCGTTACTTTATCTGCACCGCCACCCAGCGCAACTTCAATTAAAAGGAAAATATCAGGTAATATTCTGAGTGCCAGTGAATATGGTGCAATTGTTTCGGATATTACCAACAAACGCTATTCCAACATGGAAATTGCCGCATTTTTGGTTGCTTCAGGTTCTTTTATGTCTTCACCAGAAGTTTTGTCTCTGACTGAGGCAATGATCGGGGAACATACGATTGACTGGCCCGACCGGGACATTGTGGTTGATCATCATTGTCTGGGCGGGGTTCCCGGCAACAAAACGGATATAATCATTACAGCTATTGCGGCGGCGTACGGGTTGACGATGCCGAAAACAGCCGCACATTCGCTGACATCCTGTGCCGGCGTGGCTGATACGATGGGGGTTTTGGCCAATGTGGAGGCCGATGAAAAAAAGCTGAAGCAACTGATTGAGGCCAATAATGCGGCGATTGTCAGTTATGATGCTCTGGATATTGCCCGAGCCAGCAAAATCATCGCCGCGGCCGAAAGACATATCGGTATTACTCAACATGAGCATATTGTCTCTTCTATTCTGGCGATAAAGATGGCGGCCGGTGTCACTCATTTGCTGATTGACATTCCGGTTGGTCCGCGGTCCCGCATCAAGAGCTCTGCCGAGGCTATGAGACTGCGTAAACTGATGGAATATGCCGGTGATATGTTATCACTGGAAATTGATGCGGTTATTACCGACGGCAGCGAACCCGTCGGCAACGGGGTCGGCGCTGTTTTGGAAGCCCGGGATGTGATGAAAGTTTTGAAAAATGCTCCCGATGCCCCTGAGGATCTCAGAGAAAAATCTTTGTTTCTGGCCGGCCGAATCCTTGAATTTGATCCGAAGCTGAGGGGCGGACAGGGGTATAATACGGCTAAGGAAATTTTAAATTCAGGGCAGGCACTGGAAATGATGAACAGAATAATTATATCTCAAGGGAAGGTGCCTCAACCTCAGCTCGGCAAACTGACCAGAGATATTACGGCCAATTCCTCGGGTGTGGTGGATGCTATTGACAATGCCAGAATTACCAAAATCGGAATTTTGGCCGGCGCCGCCCAACATCCGGGCGCTGGAATAGATTTATTCAAAAAGGTCGGTGACAGTGTTTCTCAGGGGGAGGCTCTGTATCGAATCCATGCCTGTAATTCCACGGATTTCGCTTTTGCAAATTCTGTTGTGGATGCTTACACGGGTTATGAAATTGCTACTTTTGACGAAGAGGATTAGCTTTTATGAATAAGACCAGAATTGCTGTTATCGGGGTCGGTTCAAGAGGGTTGGAGCATATTGACTGTCTGTTGTCCAGTTTTGGTCAAGAGGCCACCATTTCCGGGATATTGTGCTCTTCTCCGTTTTCAAGTCGGGAAAAAGCTCTTGATCTCGGATTGCCGTATTTTGACAGTTTTAATGATATTTCAAAAGAAAATACCGATGCGGTTATTATTGCCACCAGCTCAAACAAGCATACCCTGTTCGGACGAATGATGCTTAATAAAGGACTGCCGGTACTGATTGAAAAGCCGTTTACGACTAATCTGGCCGAGGCGAAAGATTTGACCCGGCTGGCCAAAGAAAAAAATACTTTTATCATGGTCGGACACTCGGAACATTTTGATCCGGCTTATCAGGAAATGTGTAAAACAGCGGTTCTGCCGTTCAGGGATTTGAAAGCTTACCGGATGGTCAATAACCGGGAGCGTTGTAAAGATGTCAGTGTTGTTTTGGATTTGATGATTCATGATCTGGGAATGTTGGCAACCATTGCTCCGAAAAAAAGCCCGAAAATCAGAACCAGGGTTATGCGCCGCAATCATTGGCAGGATGAGATTTTTGCCAGTTTTCTGTTTAATACCGGCTGCGAGGCGGATATTGTTGCCTGTCGTGCGGCCAGGAAAGAGCGTCAGGTTATGCAGCTGAAAGACCGGAAATGTGACTGCTGGGAGGTTGATTTTGTCAGCAGTACATTGATTAAAAACAACGCTGTTGTTTTTCAGGGGAATAAAAATTCTGCCCTTCAAAACGAGCTCCGGAATTTTCTTAATGCCGTTAAGGGAACAGAAAAACCACAGACAGACGCCGATTATGCCCTGAAGGCCCTGAAAACGGCTTTTGCTATTGAAGATTTTAGCCGAAAAGAAGAAATCCGGATGAATAAAAACAGAAAAAAGCTGATTTCTTCGTTATAAATTTTATTTTTTTGTAAAAAAGTTTCTTTTCCTCTTGCTTATGGAGAACCCGCTTCTTATATAAGCTGATAGAAAGTTTTGAAATTGCAACAAACAAAGGAAGTAAAAGATGAGTAAAATTCTTGGTATTGACCTGGGGACGACGAACTCCTGCTTTGCAGTGATGGACGGAAAAGACCCCAAAGTATTGGAGAACAGCGAAGGCGCCAGAACGACCCCTTCGATGGTTGCATTTACGGACACGGAAAGACTGGTCGGTGCGGCAGCAAAACGTCAGGCCGTGACCAATCCGGAAAACACGCTTTTTGCAATTAAGCGTTTGATCGGCCGTCGTTTTAATTCTCCTGAGGTTGAAAAAGACAAAAAGCTTGTTCCGTTTAAGATTATTGAGGGCGAGAACGGTGACGCATGGGTTGAGGCTAAAGGGCAAAAATATGCTCCGTCACAGATTTCGGCTTTTGTTTTGCAGAAAATCAAAGAATATGCCGAAGCTTATCTGGGCGAAAAGGTTGAAAAAGCCGTTATTACCGTTCCGGCTTATTTTAACGATTCTCAGCGTCAGGCCACGAAAGATGCCGGTAAGATTGCCGGACTTGACGTCCTGCGTATTATCAACGAGCCGACTGCCGCGGCACTGGCTTATGGCATGGACAAGAAAACATCCGGAACAATTGCCGTTTATGATTTGGGCGGTGGTACGTTTGATATTTCTATTCTGGAAATCGGTGACGGTGTTTTTGAAGTTAAGTCAACAAACGGTGATACATTCCTGGGCGGTGAGGACTTTGACCAGCGTCTGGTCAATTATCTGACAGATGAATTCAAGAAAGAAACGGGTATTGATCTGAAAAACGACCGTCTGGCATTGCAACGCCTGAAAGAAGCGGCCGAAAAAGCTAAAATTGAGTTGTCATCAGCAACGCAGACTGAAATCAATCTGCCGTTTATTACGGCGGACGCGACCGGCCCGAAACACCTGAACATGAAGCTGACACGCGCTAAATTTGAATCGCTGGTTGATGATTTGATTGAAAAGACGGCGGAGCCTTGCCGCAAAGCCCTGGCTGATGCCGGATTGAAAGCAAATGAAATCAGTGAGGTTATTCTGGTCGGCGGTATGACCCGTATGCCGAAAGTTCAGGAAAAAGTTAAAGAAATTTTCGGAAAAGAACCGCATAAAGGCGTTAACCCGGATGAAGTCGTGGCGATGGGTGCAGCTATTCAGGGCGGTGTTCTGGTCGGCGATGTTAAAGATGTTTTGCTGTTGGATGTTACGCCGTTGTCTCTGGGTATTGAGACTCTTGGCGGGGTGTTCACCCGGCTGATTGACCGCAACACGACTATTCCGACCCGGAAATCCCAGGTCTTTTCAACGGCCGAAGACGGGCAAACTGCCGTGACAATCCGTGTTTTCCAGGGTGAGCGTGAAATGGCCGCCGATAACAAGTTGCTCGGCCAGTTTGATTTGGTTGGTATTCCGCCGGCACCGCGCGGTATGCCACAAATTGAGGTTACTTTTGATATTGATGCTAACGGCATTGTTAATGTTTCGGCCAAGGATAAGGCAACCAATAAAGAGCAGGCTATCCGTATTCAGGCCAGCGGCGGTCTGTCTGATGCCGATATTGAAAAGATGGTCAAAGATGCCGAGCTGAATGCTGAAGCCGACAAGCGCAAAAAGGAACTGGTTGAGGCCAAGAATCAGGCTGAAAGTCTGATCAACTCAACCGAAAAAACGCTGAAAGAGCATGGCGACAAAATCAGTCCGGCTGAAAAGTCTGCCATTGAAACGGCTATCGGCGAGCTGAAGACCGGTGTTGAGGCTGAAGACCTGACGGTTATCAAAGAAAAGACTGAAGCTTTGATGCAGGCTTCAATGAAACTGGGTGAAGCAATGTACAAAGCTCAGCAGGCTCAGGCACAACAAGGTGCCGCTCAGGGGCCTGATACCGGAGCCGCCGGGGAGCAGCCAAAAGACGAAAAGGTTGTTGACGCTGATTTTGAAGAAGTCAAATAATCTTTGGCAAAGAAAAAGCAAAAGGAGCTTATCAAGATGGTAAGCTCCTTTTTTTTGAACATTCAGACATGCTCTAAAATATAATCTGCAGCAATTCCGCGATGATACATATAATCGCTTAAAGAATATTGCGAACTATGCTGCATGTCATCATAGCTGACACCGGTTTTGACCAAGGCTGTTTTTATTCCGGCCCGGATACCGCCCAAGATATCTGTTTCAAGGGCATCACCGACAATGATAATCCGGTCTTTCGGAACATTTATTCCGTTCAGGGCAAAGTCAAAAATGCGTTTATCCGGTTTTCCCAGATATTCTACTTTTCCGCCGTGTCGTTCACAATAGACGGCAAGACTTCCCGCACGCAAAACCATTTCCCTTTCGTCACCAGTATGACTTTTGCGATCCGGATTTACACAGAGGAAAGGCTTTTTCAGGTTCAGTACCTGTTGCAATTCGCCCTCCAGAAAGTCCATGTTGTCAATATCACACCAGCTTCCGCCGACAAAGCGTTGCGGATTGCCAAGATAAATGATATCCGCTGAAGAATGACGCGAAACAAAAGTATAGTTGCTGTCGGCAAAAACGGGATTGTCTCGACGGCCGATTACCGAATATTTGAGCCTGACACTATCGTGGCTGAAAATCTGATATGCCAGTTCGCCCGATGTTACAAAATGGTGATAATGGCAGCCGGGAATAAGTCCTTCTTTTTCGTAGATATCGGCAACACGGGCAGCCCGCTGCGGATAATTTGACAGAAGAATAACCGTTTTGCCTTGTTTCACCAGCGCAGCCAGAACATTTAAGGCTTGCGGAAAGAATGCTGTTCCGTTCCAAATTGTTCCGTACAAATCAATCAGAAAAACATCAAAGTTTTCGCTGATACTTAATAAATTTTTTTCCATAATATATAGTTTTAATAATAAATGTATTGTGCTGCCTTTTAGCATAATGTTGGTAAAATGTCCAGTTTTTTTGAAAAAAACCATGAGAATCGCCTTTTTTTACAAAATAACCGCTTGCGTTTTTGATTCAAAATGCCTAAATAGGGAGTAACGTTAAGCTTAATTATAAAAAACAAGAAGTAAAGTTATGGCTAGTGAAACCGATTATTACGAGCTTTTGGAAGTTTCAAAAGATGCCAGCGGCGAAGAGATAAAAAAAGCATACCGCCGGCTGGCGATGAAATATCATCCGGACAGGAATCCCGGAGATAAGGAGGCTGAAAACAAGTTCAAAGCAATTAATCAGGCTTATGATGTGCTGAAAGACGAGCAAAAAAGGGCTGCTTATGATCGTTATGGCGCACAGGCCTTTGCCAATGGCGGAATGGGTGGCGGCAATCCGTTCAGCGGGTTTGATTTTAATTTCAGCGGCGGCGGTTTTTCTGATATCTTCAGCGATATTTTTTCCGATTTTATGGGTGGAAGTCAACGCGGCGGGGCTCGAAGTTACGCCCAAGACGGCGCAGATTTGCGTTATAATCTGGAAATTACGCTGGAAGAGGCTTTTAACGGCGTGGAAAAAGAGATTAAAATTCCGACAACCGTTCCCTGTGAAGAATGTCATGGACATGGAACTGCCGATGGTAAAGAAGCTCCGGTTTGTCCGCATTGCCGCGGTCGGGGAAAAATCCGCACTCAACATGGCTTTATGATTATGGAAACAACTTGTCCGAATTGTCACGGTGAAGGGCACGTGGTTAAGGAGGCCTGCAAAAAATGCCGCGGAGAAGGGGTTATTCACAGCGAAAAAGTTCTTAAAATCAAAATTCCGGCCGGCGTGGAGGATAATACCCGGATGAGAATTGCCAGAGAGGGGCAAAGCGGAATCCGCGGCGGAGACAATGGCGATTTGTATGTGTTTATTTCTGTCAAAGAGCATAAGCTGTTTGTGCGTGACGGAGCCAACTTGTATGTCAGAGTGCCGATTTCAATGACTTGTGCGGCTTTGGGCGGCAAGATTGAAATTCCGGGGATTCATGGCGAAAAAATAGAAGTTGAGGTTCCGGCCGGAACACAGACAGACCAGCAAAAACGCCTGAGCGGACAAGGAATGACGATTATGCGGTCAAATCGAAGAGGCGATCTGTTTGTCAAGTTCAGAGTTGAGACCCCGACAAACCTGACGGCGCGGCAAAAAGAGTTGTTGGAGGAATTTCGAAATATCAGTTCTGAAGAGAATTGTCAGCCGGAAGCAAAAGGATTTTTTGACAAGATAAAGGATTTGTTTGCCGCATAGTTTATTGCAAAGCCCGCGAAATTGCGGGCTTTTTTGGAAGATTAATATATTGCAAGAACAGGAAGAGTGAGCTTTTTAGCCGTATCTCCCCAAGATCCGGCTCTGTCTCCCTCTGCCATATCAAAACGGTCATGATTTGATCTATACGGCGTAGACGTGTAATAGGTTCCGTCTTCTTTGAGCTCTTCTCCTCCATTATTCAAGAGCAGTGTATTAAGTTTTGACTGGTTATCATATATTACATAAAACTGGTCTAGTGTCGGCAACCGCCATTTTCCGCAAGAAGAATAACGCCTGCAAGCCTTGTCTGCACTTGTCCATGCTTTTTCTCCCAAGTCTTTTATTGCTATATAAAATTCCATATCCGGTGTTTTAACGCCTATGATTTCGCCGTCACAGTAATACAATTCATCTTGCGCTCCATCATGGATGTCTTTTTGACATTTTCCATCTTTCCAACTATAGCCATCGTTACAGCTACAATAATTATATTTTCCGTTACATGCTTTACTGCCCGGTGTTTGATTTTCACCCGTACAGGTTTGATCAAATGCAAATTCTGTACAAAAATCATTTTCAGTTTTGAGGCACGCCCATTTGTTTCCGAACGGGCATTTGACACCTTTCCCGCCATTGCAAGTTGTTTCGGTATACCCCAAAGTTGCGCAGTCCTGTGTGGCGACACATTGGGCAAAAGATAAAGTCGGAATTAAGGACAGACTTGTCCCGATAAGTAAAAATTTGATTTTCATTTTATAGCTCCCTGATTTAGTTAAACAAACCCTCCTTAGTTTGAAAACAAAGGAGGGGGAGCTAGAAAACTGTGAGAAATCGCAGCTGCAGTTATTCAATATATTACCTGCACTCCCCTATAAGGGAGATTTATTTCTCAGGTGTTTTCTAAGCACCACGGCCGGTTTTCCCGACTGCATTTTTAGGATAACATAAGAGAAGAGCTTCCGCAAGCTTTTTTTGATGTAATCACGATTGAAAAGAGTTTCAATCTAACCAAAAGGCCCGGTTTTCAGCCGAGCCGTGGGAAATTATCTATTTGATTTTGAATCTTATTCCTGAGCTTTTTTTGATTTCAACTGACCGCAGGCCGCAAGAATATCCTGTCCGCGGGGAACACGTATCGGCGCAGCAAAACGTTTTTTTTGCAGCTCTTTGGAAAAAGCAATGATTTTATTGCGCGAGCTTGGTTCATAGGCGCAGCCCGGCCAGGGATTGAATGCAATCAGGTTGAATTTGGCATTAATTTTAAATTTACGCATTAAGTCCATCAGTTCATGGGCGTCTTCAAGCGAATCATTAAAATCTTTCAGCATCAGGTATTCAAAAGTAACAAAATGGCTGCCATCAAGCTGCTGATATTCATGACAGGCTCTTAATACTTCTTCAAGCGGATAGCGTTTGTTTATCGGCATAATCTGCGAACGTTTTTCATTGTTCGGCGCATGAAGACTGATAGCCAGTTTGACACCTGTGGCCTGAATCATCGGAACAATATTAGGGGCAATTCCGGATGTCGACAAAGTTATGCGGCGTTTGGAAATGGCTATCCCCTCCCCGTCCGTCAGGATTTTGAGCGCTTTAATCACATTATCCATATTATGCAGAGGTTCGCCCATGCCCATGACGACAATATTGGAAAGATAGCGGGTTTCATCATGAGGTGATGGCCATTCGTGATAAACATCGCGGGCAACCATAAACTGTCCGACAATTTCACCGGCGGTCAGATTGCGGGTGATTTTCTGGCTGCCGGTATGGCAAAATTTGCAGCCGACGGCACACCCGACCTGAGTTGATATACAAACCGCCCCTCGGTCTTCTTCCGGAATATAGACTGTTTCAATCCGTTGACCATCCGGAAACTCCAGCAGCCATTTATGAGTTTTGTCGGCTGAAATTTGTTCCGTGATGATTTTTGGACGGGTTATGGTACAGTGCTGTTGCAATTTGGCGCGGAAATCTTTCGACAGATTGCTCATCTTATCAAAGTCGGTTTCCCCGTGATAATACAACCATTGCCAGAGTTGTTTGGCCCGGAAAGGTTTTTCTCCGATGTCGGCAATAAAGGCAGCCAGTTCCTCTTTGGAAAGTCCGATGAGTTCAATCTTTTTTTCCATCAGAAACTACTTTCTTCCGCATTTGGCATTTATTGCCCGATAGGCACTCATGAAACCATTCAGGGAATAAGTATCTTTGGTTTCCGTTCCCCGGGAGGAAACCCCATGAACAATCATCCGCTGGCCTTTTTTCATGGCCTCAACCAGTTCTTTATCCGTCCGCTCATTAACACCCCAGGCTTTGTCACCTTCGGTAAAAATATCATTAATGGTATTGGTGCCGATTTTTACCTGGACTTTGGCTCCGGGCTTGTAATCATAGCCGGCAACGAAGTTGACAACGTCGTAGCTTTGTTCGGCCGGACGATGGGTCACGACAACATAGATATCGCCGCGTTTGGTGTATTTTCCTTCATCTTTTTTGGGAGTGGATGCCATGTAGCACACCCTGCCCTGACTATCATCATAAAAATAAGCGACCCAGTCGCGATATTCGCCGATCAACTGCGGCCCTTTCGGGGCGGCGGCGAATGCCTGTCCGGCAATGGTGAAAGTTAAAAAAGCTCCCAGACTTAAAGATTTTATATTTAACATTACAGAATACTCACAAATCAACGTTATTTTTGCTAAATAGTAATTGAAATATCTATAAAAAATGTTAATTTTTATTCAAATTGTTCAGGACCAAAAAAATGATCAGAGACAACTATATTGATATTCATAAACTGATTAAAGACAAAAGTATATTCAAACTGTTCCGGGCGGTGGAAAACCACGGCGGAACCCTTCGTTTTGTCGGTGGCGCGGTGAGAGATATTATTGCCAAGCTGCCGGAACATGAATTTGATCTGGATCTGGCAACGGATTTATCGCCGGAAGAAATTGTTGAAGCCTGTGAAGAAAAAAACCTGAAAACTGTTCCAATCGGTATTAAGTTCGGGACTGTTGGCGTGGTTATCGGCGGCAAAATTCTGGAGATTACTTCACTGCGGAAGAATACATCAACTGACGGAAGGCATGCGGATGTGGAATTTACATCTGATTGGGAGGCTGATGCATCGCGCCGCGATTTGACCATTAATGCGGTTTATGCCGATGAGAAAGGCAATGTTTTTGATTATTATAACGGTATCGATGATATTGAAAACGGACGGGTGCGTTTTATCGGCAATGCATTGCAGCGAATCCGCGAGGATTATTTGCGTGTGCTTCGTTTTTTTCGTTTTTATTCCCGTTTCGGCCGCGGCGAAATTGACAAGAAAGCTCTGCAGGCCTGTATTGACTGCCGGGAAGAATTGCAACAGCCGGCTATTGAACGAATCCGCGATGAAATGCTTAAGCTGGTGTTGACTCCGCAGGCCGTTAAAACACTACGTATTATGTTTGATAACGGGATTTTGGATTATATTTTGCCGGCAGCAACACATTTGGACAATCTGGATTATCTGATTCATCTGGAAGAAGCACATCAGTTGGAACCTGATGCGCTCCGGCGGCTGTTTATCATGTATTGTCCGGATGAAAAGCTGGCGGATAATCTGGCCAACCGTTTAAAATTCAGCAAAAGACAGCGAGAAATGTTTATCCGTCTGGCTGTTCAGAATCCGGGAGCTGAGATATTTTTGACATCCGGAGGAATCCGGAAACTGCTTTATACATTTGGCAGAGAATTCTGTTTTCATAAATTTGTGTTGATTTGTGCCCAAAAGATGAATGAACCGGAAAATTTTGATGAAATTATTCATCTTATCAACACTTTGGATATTCCCGAATTTATGATTAAGGGCAAACATATTATTGACCTCGGAATTGAGGACAACCGCAGAATCGGTTCTATTCTCAACCGGTTGGAAGAAATCTGGATTGACAGTAATTTCACTTTGGATGAAAACGCTTTGCTGGCCCGGGCCAAAACGCTGATTCATTCTGCCGCTTAAAAAGCATTCGGCAAATGGCACAGGGAAAAACGAAAAGCGATTAAAACCGCGTCAAAACGGACATCATATTCCTGATAACGGGGATGTTTGGCCAGAAAATTGGCGGCAGCAATGCGAATCCGTTGTTGTTGACGAGGACGGACAGCATAAGCCGCGGCAGAAATATCCTGTCGTTTTTTAACTTCAACAAAAACAAGTGTTTTGTCTTTAGCGGCGATAAAATCTATTTCTCCGGCCGTGGTTCCTCTTCCGGTCAGATAATTTGCGGCGACAATATGCCAGCCGTGGAGCCGGAAATACCAGCGGGCAACGGCTTCAGCCAAACGACCGGAAAAATTATTGTTCATTCTTTATCTCCAGCGCTCTTTGGTAGACATCATTTTTGTTTAATCCGAAGATTTCAACAACCTCTTTTACGGCGGATTTCAAGCTGGAATTTTTTAATTTTTCCCGCAAAACAGAATCCAAATCCATTTCAGAAACACTCTTGATTTCTGCCGGCGGAGCAATCATCAACACCATTTCGCCTTTGGGCTCATTGGTTGAAAAATGTTCAATCAGTTCTGCGGCTGTTCCGTTGAGGCATTCTTCAAACATTTTGGTGATTTCGCGGCAGACGGCAACCTCTCTTGATCCAAAAACTTCAGCCACAACATTCAGCGTTTTGACAATACGGTTGGCCGTTTCATAAAAAATCAGGGTCGAATCCATTTGTTTCAGGGCTTTGAACAAGTCGTGTCTTGCTTTGTCTTTGTTGGGAATAAAGCCGGCAAACATAAAACGGTTGGTCGGCAGACCGGAAAGCTGTAACGCGCAAATTAATGCACAACAACCCGGCAAGGTTGTTATATAAATATTTTCGGCCCGGCAACGACGAATCAGTTTATATCCGGGATCGGAAATCAGCGGCGAGCCGGCATCACTGATTAAGGCAACCGAACAATTTTCTTTCTTTATCAGATTAATCAGCAAATCAAGCTGCGAATCTTCGTTGTGATCGTGAAGTGTTATAAACCGTTTTTGCAGGCTTAGTCCCAAAAGTGCAAAAAGTTTTTTGCTGATTCTGGTATCTTCACAGGCAATTACATCCGCTTCTGCCAGGGTTTCTCTTGCCCGGGGCGAAATATCACCGATATTGCCTATCGGGGTGGCAACAATGTATAATCCGTTTTTCATTAGTTATTTCTTTACTTTATCCGTGTTTTATTCTATTTATTAAACAGAAGTTTATTTCAGTCGGGATAAAATGCAAGTGCTAAAAAAATATCTGTTTCTTTTATGCGGGTTGTGGCTGTGCGGATGTCAGTCAAGCCGGCCGGCCGGAACACCGCAAATTTCCGGATTTGACGGTTCTTTTAATGAAGATGCTTATGCCTCAGTCAGTTTGATGGATGATACGTCCGACATAGAGGACGGAAATTTCAGAGTGGGGATGTTGTTGCCGCTGAGCGGACAGGCTGCGGCTTATGGACAAGGTTTGAAAAATGCGGCGCTCATTGCACTTGATGATGTGAAAACCGATAATCTGGTGTTGCAGTTTTATGATACCAAAAGCACGGCAAGCGGAGCGAGAATCGCCGCTGAAAATGCAATTTCGCAACATGCAAAAATGATTATCGGCCCTTTGATGAGTTCATCGGTACAGGCTATTGAAGATGAAACAACTTATCGGAATATTCCGGTGGTGGCTTTTTCAACCCATACCGATATTTTGCGGCCGCAGGTTTATACTCTCGGCCTTCTGGTTGAAGAACAGGTCGACAGGATTATGAGTTATGCTGCCAGTCAAGGAAAAAGCCGTTTTGCTTTGTTACTTCCCGATGACAGCAGCGGTATAGCCATTGCCCGGGCAGCTGTTCGTTCTGCTCAAGCTAATCATGTGACCATAACAAAAATTGCTTTCTACTCTCCGGGGACTACCGATTTTTCAGCTTCAGTCAAGGCTTTGGTTGACTATGACCAGCGGCACGCCCGGCTGACACGGGTCAGGAATTCACTCAAAGCACAAGGAAATGTTCTCAGCGCTCAAAAGGCTCTGAAACGTCTGGAACGTTTGCAAGCTTTGGGGGATGTTGATTTTGATGCCGTTCTTATTCCGGAATCTGGTGCCCGGCTGAAATCTGCTTTGGCAATGTTCGGTTATTATGACGTGTATTCCCCCAAGGTTCGTTTTTTGGGAACCAGCGTCTGGGAAAACACTGATCTGAGCCGGGAAACTATGGCTTATGGTTCATGGTATCCAGCGTTGTCCCGTGCCCACAGTGCTTATTTTGCCAATAAATATACCGAGACTTTCGGAGAAAAACCGGCCAGTATTTATTCTCTGGCTTATGACGCCGTGGCTCTGGCTTCGGCTATTGCCAGACAGCAAAACCGCAGTATTGAGGAGATGATCACGTCAAGCGACGGATATGTCGGCATTAACGGTGTTTTCAGAATTTTTGCCAACGGAACGAATGAGCATAGTCTTGATGTGACAGAGGTCGGCAACGGCGGAACAAAAATTGTTTCCGAAGCACCGAAAAAGTTTTTGTCTCCGTCGTCAGGTCTGGATGTCAATAATGAAGTCATAATCGACAGTTGGTATAAGGCTCCGGAAATTTATGGTAAAAACAGGGAGGCCGTCCAAATTGCCCTTTACGGAAGAGTGCTTGATGAAAGCAATCAGCCCGGATATTCTCCGCAAGATGAAATGGAAATTATTCGGAAAGCTTTGAAAGAGCATAATGTTGTTATCCCGTAACAAATAATTTTGCAACAGAAATCATTTTTTCCTTGAAAAATGCTCTATTTTCGGGAATATTATTTGTCGGGAGGGCGCCGGGTTAGTCGTTCGCCAATCCGGTCAGGTCCGGAAGGAAGCAGCCGTAACGAAAAAGATTAAGGTCAGCGTTCCTCCTGCTTTTGTTTTTTATTTGAATGGTTAAAGTTGCAAAATGGCTGAAGACGGCAATAATGAAAATCAGTATGTGGTTTTAGCACGAAAGTATCGTCCGCAAAGTTTTGATGATTTGGTCGGACAGGATGCACTGGTGCAGACTTTGACCAATGCCATTAATAACAACCGTCTGCATCATGCTTATATTTTAACCGGAATCCGGGGTGTGGGAAAAACAACCACGGCTCGGATTATTGCCAAAGCTCTGAATTGTGTCGGACTGGACGGTAAAAGCGGGCCGACAGTACATCCCTGTGGCGTGTGTGAAAACTGCAAGGCGATTACGGCCGGGCGGCATATTGATGTTATGGAGCTGGATGCGGCGTCACGTACCGGTATTGACGATATCCGGGAAATTTTGGACGGGGTTCGTTATAAACCGACCAATGCCCGGTATAAAATTTATATTATTGACGAAGTTCATATGCTTTCCAAGAGTGCGTTTAATGCTTTGCTGAAAACCTTGGAAGAACCGCCTTCTCATGTTAAATTCATTTTTGCGACAACGGAAATCCGCAAAGTTCCGGTAACGATTTTATCCCGTTGCCAGCGCTTTGATTTGCAGAGAATTTCTGTTGATGATTTAGTCGGTTTGTTCAAAAAAATTCTGACGAATGAGAATATTAAGGCTGATGATGAAGCATTGCAGATGATTGCCAAAGCGGCGGAAGGGTCGGCACGTGACGGAGAATCAATGCTGGATCAGGCTATTTCGCTCGGCGGCGGGGTGGTTAAAGTTGATGTTGTCAAAAATATGATCGGGCTGGCGGACAGAGCACAGACTTTTGAATTGTTTGAGCAGATGGCCGCCGGAAATATTGATAAAGTTATTACTTTGTTGCAGGCTCAATATAAAAACGGTGCCAATCCTTATCAGATTTTACAAGATATGGTCAGTGCAACGCATTTGGTGGCCAAGACCCGGATTATTCCATCATCAATTGATGATCCTTCCATTGCGGAAGAAGAGCGGATTTTTGCAAAGAAGATGGCTGCGGTCGTGCCGATTGCCGTTTTATCCAAGATGTGGCAGATGATGCTGAAAGGGCTCGGTGAATTGCAGATTGCCCCGGTGCAGATTGACGCTCTGGAAATGATTTTAATCAGAATTGCCTATGCTGCCACGCTGCCGACGCCGTATGAAATTTTGAACGACGTAAAAAAAAACTCTAATTCAGGCATAACCGGCCGGCCTTTGCCGCAGGTGTCCGTTTCTGCTCCGCAAGCCGTGCCGGCGGCGGTCGTCAATGAAAGCAAGGAGGGTGGCAGTCAATCCGCAAATTTTTTTAACAAACCCGAAGATTTAATCCGATACCTTGAGGGCGCGCGCCAGTTGTTGGTGGTTTATTTTCTGAAGAACGATGTGGCTTTTGAAGAATTCAGCAATGGTCAAATCAAGATGACTGTTTCTGAAAAAATCAGCCCGGATTTTATTATGAATTTGCATAAAATTTTGCAGGATGCCACCGGGAAAAACTGGAAAATTGAAATTGTCAAAGGAAAACTCGGCCAGACCCTTTTCCAGAAAGAAAACGCCAAGGCGGAAGAAGATAAGAAGAGTATTATGGAGTATCCTTTGGTCAAGGTGATTATGGCGGAGTTCAAAGGAGCTAAGATTGAGACAATTACCCGTAAAATAATGGAAGACGATGATGAAGAAAATGACTTGTCTTTTGGCGGAAGCGGGGATGATAACGGTTTAATTTATGATGAGGAAAGAGACGATGCTTAATATTCAGGGAATTATGAAACAGGCGCAGGCCATGCAGAAAAAAATGGAGGATATGCAAAACCAGCTGGCGCAAAAAGAAGTTGAGGGTTCCAGCGGCGGCGGCATGGTTAAAGTCACGTTGAACGGAAAATTCGAGATGAAAAAACTGGAAATCGACAAATCTTTAATTGTTGCCGATGAAGCCGATATTTTGGAAGATTTGATTGTGGCTGCTCATAATGACGCTAAAAGCAAAATTGAGGCCATGATGGGGGAAAGTATGAAAGATGTGACCGGCGGAATGAATATTCCGGGGTTGAAACTGCCGTTTTGAGGATAAGGCACCGTGGCTGGAAAAGATATTGAAAGACTGGTCAAACTGGTTGCCAAACTTCCCGCGCTCGGGACTCGTTCGTCCCGGCGGATTGTTCTGCAGCTCCTGAAAAAAAGAGAATCTTTATTTTTACCCTTAATTGACGCTATGCGCGATGTGGCGGAAAATGTCAAAACCTGTGAGATTTGCGGCAATTATGATACAGAATCGCCCTGCCCTATTTGTGCTTCGGAAAGCCGGGATCCAACAACCGTGTGTGTGGTGCAGGATGTGGCAGATTTGTGGGCGATGGAACGTGTGGCCATGTTTCGCGGACGGTATCATGTTTTGGGAGGGATCCTTTCCGCTTTGGATGGTGTTGCGCCGGAGGATTTGAATATAGAAAAGCTGTATTCCCGAATTGAAAGCGAGGGTATTAAGGAAGTTATTCTGGCTTTGCCGGCAACAATTGACGGGCAGATTACCGCAAACTATCTGATTCAGAAGCTTAAAAGTTTTAATGTTAAAGTTTCAACGCTGGCTCAGGGGATTCCGATGGGGGCCGAGCTTGATTATATGGACGAAGGCACCATTCAGCTGGCGCTTAATTCAAGAAAGGTGTTATCATGAAAAACTATGATGTGGCTATTCCTCTGGGAATTTTTTGTGCAGCTTCATATCATTTGCGACGCAATAATTTGCAGATTGAATCATATCCGTTTGATTGGATGGGTTTTGCAACGGTTAAGACCGGTGCGCAGATTGTGGCCGACGGCTGTAAGGATTTTTTTGTAAAAGAACGCCTGGTCAAAGAAGAAGGTGAAAACGGCAATCATATTCCTTATGTTCAGGAACCCGAAAAGTATTTGTTTTATCACTGCGTTGATAAAGATTTGCCGTTTGACGAGGCCTGTGCCAAAGCCAAGGCAATGTTTGACCGCCGGATTAAACGGATGTATGACAATATTGAAAAGGCGAAAAGGGTTTTGTT
>CALXTH010000050.1 GCA_944391365.1 uncultured Alphaproteobacteria bacterium
ATGTGGAGTTTATGGGCAAAGACAATGTGCCTTTTCATGCCATCTTTTTTCCGGCAATGCTGCTTGGGACTAAAGAGAAGTGGACCTTTGTTAATTATTTGAAAGGGATGAGTTATCTGACCTTTGAAGGCGGCAAATTCTCAAAGTCAGAACAGCGCGGGGTTTTTGCCGACAAAGCCGTTGAGGAGTTTCCGGCGGATTATTGGCGCTATTGGCTGATGGCAAATGCGCCTGAGGCGTCAGATTCCAGTTTTACTTTTGATAGTTTTGTCGGAACGGTCAATAAGGATTTGAACGGGGTGCTGGGTAATTTTGTCTCCCGGGTTTTGAAGATGACCGCTTCAAAAATCGGTTCGGAAGTTCCGGCCGGCGGGGAGATGACGCAGGTTGAGCGGGAGTTGGTTGATACTTTGCAGGAAAAGGTCAACAATTATCTCCGTTATATGAAAAATATGGAGTTTCGCAAGGCTTTGGCCGAGCTGCGGGCTATCTGGGTTGAGGGAAATAATTATATTTCCGTGACGGAGCCCTGGACCGTGATTAAGGAAAATCCGGCGCGGGCTGCGGCCATCTTGCGCGTTTGCATTAATCTGATTCGTCTTTTTGCGATTTTGTCGGCGCCGATTATGCCGACTGTGGCGCAAAATATGATGGCAAAACTCGGGCTGAGTCCGGATGAATACAGCGGCCTGGCTGATTTTTCCGTAGCAAAAGAAATTGAGGCTTTGAAGCCCGGACATAAGTTTGACGTCGGGGAGCCCTTGTTTGAGCGGATTCCTCCGGAAAAATGCGAAGAACTGAAGAACAGATACGGAAGCAAGCAATAGATGATGAAATTTCGGAAACGCGAAGATTTTTATCAGAACCGGGGCGGGGTAAAGCGCTTTTTTATCCGGGGATGGCAGATGGTTTCTTATCCGTTTCGGCGGGTATGGTTCTGGCTGCTTGTTTTGGCGGTGGCTTTTTTGGTGCCGACATTTACGGGGGTGAAGCCGGCAGAGGTTCATCTGCGGTATTGGAATAAGGTCAAAAATGCGGGAACGCGGGTTTCATCCCGTCTTGAAAATTCGGTTATCGGACGGACGATTAAGGAAAGCCCTTTTGCCCCCAAAGGCGTTGATAAACTGGTGGAAAGTACGGATAACCGCAGCAGAAATCTGCGCCGTCGGGCTTTTGAAAAGGCTGAAGGGGCTCCGGCGGGGGTTGATGTTATGAAACAGAGCGGAGAGCCTGTTGTTGTTCCGTTTTTTGTTTCAGATGTTGATGCCGGTCTTTCTGTTCAGAGCCGGAAGGCACTGATCAATGAGCGCAGTCCGGCCGCGGTCATCAGAATCGCCGAGCCGGAAGACATTCAAGAGGCGGATATTTTGCTGCTTGATGATTATCGACGGGATGTTGAGGGGCTGGTTTATCTGGATAAGCCGGAAATTGTGTCCGGAAAGCCTTTGATTTATAATGCAAATGCCATAGATCTTAACGGTGATTATATCTTTTTATACGGGATTTATGCTGACCCGGCGGCACCTGAAGGCGAAAGAGCCAAAATCTTTTTGGAAAGAGAGGTCGAAAACCGGTATGTGACCTGTAAAATTGTGGCTTATACGGCCGAAGAAGTGGCGACGGCGATTTGTTATTTTAACGGGATTAACATCAACAGGTTTATGGTTGATAACGATTTGTCTTTGAATGTTGCTTTGTAATTTGTTTTGAACGGGGTTCACAGAGGCGAGGGGGCGTAAATGTGGCAGCCGGTTTTGATGATAAACGGTTATTTAATCAGTATTTTGGGACTGGCGATGATTGTTCCGGCCGTTATTGATCTTGGTTGGGACGGGCGGACGTATTCTCCTTTTGTGCCGGCGGCCATTATTACCGTGTTTATCGGGGCTTCTCTTTTTGTTGGCAATAAAATGCACATCAAGCGCATTACACTGCAACAGGGGTTTTTGCTGACGGTTGTCAGCTGGGTGTCAATTATTCTGCTGGGGTCATTGCCTTTTGTTTTATCCGGATATGTGCCGACTTATGCCGATGCTTTGTTTGAGGCGACATCCGGATTGAGTACGACCGGGGCGACAATTTTCAGCGATTTGGATGTTTTGCCCAAGTCGGTTTTGTTGTGGCGGGCCATGCTTAATGGTTTGGGCGGCATCGGCATTGTTATTTTTGCCGTGGCTCTGCTGCCTTTTTTGGGAATTGGCGGTATGCAGGTTTTTCAACGGGAAAATTCGGATATTAATGAAAAATTTATGCCCAAATTCAGCTATATAGCCAAGAGAATTTTGCTCCTTTATGTCGGTTTTAATGTCGTTTGTACGGCTCTGCTGTATTGGGCGGGGATGGATTGGTTTGATGCCGTTTGTCATGCTTTGGCTACGGTGGCTACCGGTGGTTTGTCAACCAAAGATGCTTCAATCGGTTATTTTGACAATGTTTCTGTCGAACTTGTCATTACGATTTTTATGATTCTGGGGGCTATCCCGATGACTTTTTATATCGTGATGTGGCAGGGACGGGATGTCAGAAATTTCGGAACATCGCAGGTTTGGGCTTTTTTGAAAATTTTGATTTTTTATATTTTGGGTACTTCTTTTTATCTGGTGTTTACCGGGCACTACGGGCTTATGGATGCCTTGCGTTATTCCAGCTTTAATATTGTGTCAATAGTGACGACAACCGGATTTGTTTCAACAGATTATATGCAATGGGGCGGCGGCTGGGTTTCAGCTTTCTTTATTATTTTTGCGTTAACCGGCGGGTGTACCGGTTCGACATCGGGCTCAATAAAAATTTTGCGGTGGCAGGTTATTTTCTCTTATATCAGGCGTTCAATGGTCTTATCTACAGATCCCAACCGGGTTTTGCCGATTAAAGTGGGAAATCTGGTGACAAATGTCGGAATTATTTCTTCAGTTTTTGTTTTGTTCAGCGCTTTTATGCTGAGTATTGCCGTGTTTACGGTTGTTATGGCTTTGCTCGGGTATGATTTTGAGCTGGCGTTCAGTACGGTTGTTGCCTGTATCAGCAATTCCGGTCCCGGATTGGGGGAGGTTGTCGGTCCGGCGGGAAATTATCATTCGTTATCGGATGCGGCTAAATATGTTTTGTCTTTTGTCATGTTGCTCGGCAGGCTGGAAGTGATTACAGTTGTGACGATTTTGACAAAGTCATTTTGGTCCCGCTCCTAATCAGGTCTTCACGATCTGCGGCACAAGCTGGCGCCGGAAGCTGAGGCACCACCGAGGCGGTGGGGCCATCAGTTAGCGGTTGAGAGATTGGAGTAAAGAAGGCGCGATGCTTGGATAGCGTTGGCGGAGAGGTAGAAGGTTCAGGAGAAATCCTGAGCCTTTTTGTCAGGTTGAAAATCTAAAATTCGTGATTACATCAAAAAGTGCTTGCTAAAGCTCTCCCGTTGTGGTATTCTAGATATGCAGTCAGGAAAACCGGCTGTGGTGTCTACAAACACCTGAGAACAAAGATCCACCATGGTGTGGAGTGCTGGTAAATAAGGATATTGCCTTTAACTTTCGGGTTACTGCCTTCGGGGTTCGCGATATGACGAATAACAGCGACTGCATTGTTCTCGCAGTTTACTAGCTCCTATGTCTTAAAAAGAGTCAAGTAAAAAAATTAATTTCTCCATTTTCTATCTTCTTTTACGAGAGAGTTAGCAACAATAATCAACTTTCGCATGCAGGCACCGAGAGCAGCTCTTTTAGGC
>CALXTH010000051.1 GCA_944391365.1 uncultured Alphaproteobacteria bacterium
CTGAGCATCGCGCCTCATGAGTCGCAGGACAAGCCACCGCTAACCGACCGGATCAAGCTGCGCCAGCTTGCCTTAATTCCGTTAAGGGGAGGGCAGAAAGGGTTTATAAAAAATCATCTGAACGTCATCGCGAACCGGATGTAATCCGGTGTGGCGATCCATAATAAAAATAAATTAGCAATGTCATTCCCCGACTTGATCGGGGAATCCAGGTCAAGCAAAAAAACTTCACAGCCGCAGGCTGTGCCCAAATTCACCTCTCTTAGGAAAGAGGTCGCCTACAAGGGCGGGTGAGTATGATTCAAAAAACGATCCATATTCACCCTCTCTGTTGTTGTAAAAACTGGCGTAGAAAACAATCCGACGGATCGTTTTTCGCCATATGCCTTAAATCCCGGCACAACACCTAGACTTAAGTCAGGCGAAAACCTAATAATCCACCAACACCGGCCGAACGAAGTCATGTTGGTCATCACTCCAGTGATCACCCACACCGCCATAAGACATATCCACGTCATAGTGGTCACCGTTACCATTGGTGTGCTCAGACGATGACCAATAGAATTCTTCTGTTAATTTCATCCCTCCGTTTGTCACAAGCAAACTGTTTAATGATGATTTATTACGATATATTGTAAGGAGTTGATTTTTAGAGGGGAGAATTCCTTTAAGATTGCCACAAAAGCTATAAGCGGCACAATTATCCAAGGCATCATACCAACTCATGTGCCCCAAATCTTTCATCGCTACATAAAAGTCCATACTCAATGTTTTAACCCCGACAACAGCACCATTACAATAGTACAAATTTCCTTGAGCCCCATTCAAAACCTCTTTCTGACAACTCCCGTTTTTCCATTCATAGCCGCTGGCACACGTGCATTGAACATATTTGCCACCGCAGGCAGAGCCTGCGCCACCGGCGTAGCCGGTACCAGAACAGTTGTATTTGTAAGATGAAGAACAAGATTCTTTTTTACAGGCCGAACCACTCCATTTATAACCGCTTTTGCAATTGCATTTCTTATATTTTCCGCTACAACTATCCCCATTGCCGCCGGAATACCCTGTTCCTGTACAAGCATATTTAAAACCTAATTTATCACAGGCGATTTTCATACATTCGTCTTCATTTGCACCTAAACACGCCCATTTGTTCCCGAACGGGCATTTCACGCCTTTGCCGCCATTGCAGGAGGTTTCAGTATACCCCAAAGTTGCACAGTCCTGCGTCGCCACACATTGAGCATAAGATAAAGTTGGTAAAAAGGACAGACTCGTCCCAATAAGTAAAAATTTAATTTTCATAACTAAGCTCCATTGTTTTTAAGTTAAAAAACGAACTCACCTTTGCTATGAAAACAAAGGTGAGCGGAGCTCTAAACCGTCAATACAACGGTCAGGCTTCTTCGTCTACCCGCCGAACTTAATCAGCTGACAGAAGCATAATACTAATGTAAACATCAATATCAGAGGCTATCTGCGAGTGCTTATTCCACCCACTCCACTCATTAGTGGATATCTGTATTGAGGTGTTTAGAGACACCACAGCCTGTTTTCCTGACTGCATAATCAGAATATCACAACGGGAGAGCTTTAGCAAGCTCTTTTTGATGTAATCACGAATTTTGGATTTTCAAGCTGACCAAAAGGCTCGGCAAACACCGAGCCTCTACCTTTCTGCCGGCACAATCTGCACGCAGTGCACTTCAAGCCCCTATCTCTCAACCGCTAACCGATGGGATCGACCTGCCTCAGGTCGCCGATGGGGTGAAGCTGCCTCAGCTTCCTCAGGCCGCAATAAAAAAGAAAAGACTTGTTAAAATAAAATTTTGCGCTATGCTCAGAGCAAATTTTGCATAATGAATTTGTGAGGAAAAAAGACAATGACCATAAGAACCAGATTCGCCCCCAGCCCGACCGGCTATATGCACATCGGCAACCTGCGCACCGCACTGTATGAATACCTGATTGCCAAATCCGAGCCGGACGGAAAATTCCTGCTCCGGATTGAAGACACTGATCAAAAACGCTATGTCGAGGGCGCAACGGAGATTATTTATTCAACCTTGAAGAGAGTCGGTATGAATTGGGATGAAGGGCCGGACATCGGCGGCAATTACGGGCCCTATGTCCAGTCCGAGCGCAAACCTCTGTACGCCGAATACGCCCATAAACTGGTTGAACTCGGCGGCGCGCATTATTGTTTCTGCGCCAAACAGGAAGCCGATGAGGAGAAAGACGAAGAGCAGAACATGAAGTTTGAAGACCCCTGCAAGCGCCTCTCTCTTGACGAGGCCAAAAAACGGGTTGCCGCCGGAGAACCTTATGTGATTCGCCAAACCATTAATAAAAAAGGCAAATCCAAATATCATGATGAGGTTTATGGCGATATTGAAATTGATTATGACGAGCTGGACGAAGGCGTCTTGCTTAAATCAGACGGTTTCCCGACTTATAATTTTGCCAACGTTGTTGATGACCACCTGATGGCCATAACCCATGTTGTCCGTGGCAATGAATATATTTCCTCCACGCCGAAATATAACCTGATTTATGAGGCTTTTGGCTGGACGCCGCCGCACTATGTCCATGTTCCGCCGGTCATGAAAGACGCCCAGCACAAATTGAGCAAACGCAACGGCGATGCCTCTTTTCAGGATTTGGTCGCCAAAGGTTACCTGCCGGAAGCAATTATCAATTATATTGCGCTTTTGGGCTGGAACCCGGGAACGGAAGAAGAAATTTTCAGTCTTGAAGAATTGAAGCAGAAATTCTCTATTGAACGGCTCAACCGCTCGCCGGCAATTTTTGACATTGTCAAACTAACCTGGATGAATGGCCAGTATATCCGCAAGCTGGATGCGGAAAGCTTCTTTGCTTGTGCCGAACCTTATATCCGTCAGGTTGTCAGCCGTAATGATGTTAATATCAAAATGCTGGCACATGTCCTGCAGCCGCGGATAGAAACTTTTGGTGATATCCCGACTCAGATTGATTTTATTGAGCAGATTGGGGAATACAGCAACGACCTGTATATCAATAAAAAAATGAAGACTGATGTTGCAGTTTCCCGCCAATCGCTGGAGTATGCGCTGAACAGGCTTGAAACGATTGCGGCGTGGGACAATGAGACACTGTTTGCGGAATTAAAAGCTCTGGCCGAAGAAAAAGGGCTCAAGAACGGACAGATTATGTATCCGGTGCGCATTGCCCTGAGCGGAAAAGAAACCACCCCCGGCGGCGCCACCGAACTGGCGGTGATCCTGGGCAAAAACGAAACCTTGTCCCGTCTTAAAGCAGCCCTGCAAAAACTGGCTTAAATCTCTTCCTCATAAGTTAAAGGCTTCCGTTCGGAAGCCTTTAATGTATCATAAAAAAATTTAATGTATTGACAAATTTGTCAAAAGTTGTATATTAAAAGCGTTATGAAATATTATTAATCTAAAAAAATTTTATATTATGGAGAGTATTATTTTTTTATCAGGAGTGGGTCTGTTTTTGATAATTCTGGCT
>CALXTH010000052.1 GCA_944391365.1 uncultured Alphaproteobacteria bacterium
ATTCAGGCCTTTTCGTTCAAATACAGCCCCCGTCCGGGAACCCCTGCCGCGCTGCTGCCCGGCCAAATTGAAGAAAAAATCAAAAAACAACGGCTGGAAATTCTGCAAGATCTGTTATTCAAAGAACAGTTAAAGTTTAATCAACATTCTGTCGGTAAGATAATGCCGGTTCTGTTTGAACACAAAGGCCGGCATAAAGGCCAGCTCATCGGACGCACGCCTTACATGCAAAACCTGCATGCCGAAGCCGGCGCCGACAAACTCAACCGCATTGTCAATGTCCGGATAACCGACGCCACCGTCAACTCGTTGACCGGCATTGTGGAAGGAGACTAAAACCATGGAAGATATTTTTGAACTTTTTAACAACCAGCTGGTTCAACAGCTCAACGGCCCGCAGGACAGCAATCTGAAACTGATTGAAAAACTGCTGAACGTCGAAATTTCCTCCTTCGGCAACCAAATCAAAATAAACGGTGACGCGGCCGCCGTCAGACAGGCGCGCAACGCTCTTGAAATTCTTCACCACAAACTGTCCAAAGGAATTGAAATCGGCGAAGCGGAAGTCAAAGCCGCCGTCCGGATGAGCGATGAAACCGCTCCCGTAGCCGAAGGCGAAGAACTGGCCGACATTGTTCTGAAAACCAAAAAGCGCCATATTTATCCGCGCTCGGCCACTCAGGCACGCTATATCCGGGAAATGATGAAAAACGAGATGGTCTTCGGCTTAGGCCCTGCCGGTACCGGAAAAACCTATCTGGCTGTTGCTCTTGCCGTTTCCATGATGCTTGAGGGCAAAATTGACAAGATCATCCTGTCCCGCCCGGCTGTTGAAGCCGGAGAAAACCTCGGCTTTCTGCCCGGCGACCTGAAAGATAAAGTCGACCCCTACCTGCGCCCGCTGTATGATGCGCTCTACGAAATGTTGCCGGCTGAACAAGTCGACAAAAAACTGGCCATCGGAGAAATCGAAATTGCCCCGCTGGCTTTCATGCGTGGACGAACACTGTCCAACGCCTTCATTATTCTTGATGAGGCACAAAACACCACCCCGATGCAGATGAAAATGTTTTTGACCCGCCTGGGCGAAAACTCCCGCATGGTCATCAATGGCGACTTAAGCCAGGTTGACCTGCCCCGCGGCGTCATCTCCGGCTTAAAAGACGCGCTTGATACCCTGGATAAAGTCCCGGGGATAGGCTCAACCACATTCAGCGCCGCCGACGTCGTCCGCCACGGTCTGGTTGCCAAAATCGTTAAAGCTTATGAAGAAAAAGGAAAAAGGCAAAACAACAATGATTAGTTTTGAACTCGGAATAAATGTTGAGGACGAACGCTGGCTGGACAATCTCGCCGGCATTGAAACCCTGTCTGAAAACGTTGCAAACGCCGCTTTCAACTATATGGAACTCAATGCCGACCTCAGCGCGTTGGATTATGACAAACCGCTGTTAATCGGCCTCTCGCTCGGCAATGATGACATCATCCACAAATTCAACCGCGAATTCCGGGGCATTGACAAGCCGACCAACGTCCTCTCCTTCGCCAATATTGATGATGACGAATTTGAAGATGAGTGTGAACAATATGATGAAATTGAACTCGGCGACATCATCATCGCTTATGAAACGACCGCCCGCGAAGCGGAAGAAAAAAACATCACCCTCCATGACCACTACTGCCATCTGCTCGTGCACGGCCTGTTGCACCTGATGGGCTTTGACCACCAGAGTGACAAAGAGGCCGAAATCATGGAAAATCATGAAATCAATATTCTCAACCAACTTGGCATTGCCAACCCCTACACGGAGTAACCCCCTGCTATGACTGACGAACCCGGCTCGCCGATAAAACGAATATTCAAAAGCCTCTTTACCCGCAAATCCAACGAAACCGTCCGCGAAACCATTGAAGAACTGCTGGAGGAAAACCGCGCCGAAGGCGAAGAAGACTTCAGTGAACATGAACAACAACTGTTGAGCAACGTGCTCTACCTCAAAGACAAAAAATGCTGTCATGTCATGGTTCCCCGGGCCGAAATCGTTGCTTTTCATCAAAGCGGAACCGTTTCAGACCTGGCCAAACTCATGGTCGAAAAAGGACATTCCCGCATTCCGGTTTACGGCGATTCGCTGGACGACATCATCGGCATTTTGCACATCATCGACCTGGCCATCGGCCTCATCCGGGGAGAAAACGACCAACCGGTCAGTGAACTGATTACCAACAGCAGCAAAAGCGTCAAATTCGTCTCCCCCAACATGGGCGTACTTGACCTCCTGCGTGAAATGCAGGCCGACAAAGTCCACATGGCCATTGTCATTGATGAATACGGCGGCGTTGACGGTCTGGTAACCATTGAAGATCTTCTGGAAGAAATCGTCGGCAATATTGAAGACGAATATGACTTTGAAGAACAACATCTCATCACGCCGCAGGAAGGCGTCATTGTTGCCGATGCCCGGGCCGAACTTGAAGAAATTGAAAACTTGACCAGCATTGACCTTGAAGACAACATCACCGACAAAGAAGTCGTCATCAACACACTCGGCGGTCTGGTTTTTCATCTGGCACAACGCATTCCCGGAAAAGGCGAAGTCATCGACGGAGCAGACGGCATCAAATTCCGCATTCTGGATGTTGATCCCCGGCGTATCAAAAAAATCATGATTATCCTGCCCTCCTCCGAACCGGGACCCTGCCCATGTCCTTCAAAAAAATAACCGCTTTTCCGAAATCTGCATCTTTTTTGCTGGGGGCTCTGGCCGTACTGGCATTGCCGCCTTTCTGGCTTTTGCCGATTCTCTGGCTCTCTTTCGGGGGCTTGTTCTGGCTGGTCAGCCATGCGCCAAATCTCCGACAGGCATTTTCACGCGGCTACTGGTTCGGATTCGGTTTCTTCGCATTCGGGTTCAGCTGGATTGGCAATGCTTTGCTGATAGATGCCCGGAGTTTTGGCTGGCTCTACCCGTTGGTACCTCTGGCCTCAGGCGCCTTTTTTGGCCTGTTTGCTGCCTTTCCGGCGTTGCTGACCCGCAGCCTTAAAACCATCCCCGCACAAATCGTCGCTTTTCCGGCCTTCTGGGTTTTCTTTGAATGGCTCCGCAGCTTTATTTTGACAGGTTTTCCCTGGAATTTGCTGGGGTCCGTACTGACCTTTTCTCCGCTGACCATTCAGACCGCAGCCCTCGGCGGCACCTACCTCCTCTCCCTGCTGACACTCTACATGGCCATCGCCCCGGTCATCTGGCTGTCACAAAGAACCCCGGCCCGTCTGGCCGGAACTTTACTGACACTGCTTCTCCCGGCCTCATTCATCCTGCTCTACGGCTACAACCGGCTGACAACTTACCCCCCCGAACCGGACAAACGCTATCTGGTACGCCTGGTCCAACCGGCCATTCCCCAGCGGCTGAAATGGAGTCGGACGGCCTTGGAAAACAATTTTCAAAAATACATTGAGCTGAGCCGTCTCCCGGCTGAAGCACCGTTGTCCCTGATTGTCTGGGGCGAAACCGCCAGTCCTTTTCCGCTTGAACTTGATAACCGACACCGCCAACAGCTCCTCCCCGCCATCCCCGAAAACGGAACTCTGGCCGTCGGAACACTGGGTTACAAACCGGACAACGAAGGCAAAATCCGCCCGGTCAACGCCATGCTGCTGTTAAACCATCAGGGCGAAATTCTGAACGAATACAACAAAACCCACCTTGTCCCTTTTGGCGAATACATTCCCTTCCGCAGCCTCATTCCCCGGTCAATCCGCCCGATAACCAACGTAATCTCTGATTTTCTGCCCGGAAACGGCCCTGAGACTTTCCGTCTGCCCGGTCTGCCTGCTCTGGGCGCGGCAATCTGCTATGAAATCATTTTTCCATCACAGATCATCAACAAACAAACCCCGCCCGAAATCCTCCTCAATCTGACAAACGACGGCTGGTACGGCAAAAGCGCCGGCCCGTACCAACATCTTGCCGCCACCATGCTCCGTGCCGTGGAAGAAGGCGTCACAATCATCCGCGCGGCCAATTCGGGCATCAGCGGCATCTTCACGCCAACCGGCATTCTCACCGGAAAAATTCCCCTGCACCAAAGCGGCATATCGGACACATGGCTGTCCGCCCCGCTGAGCATTCCGGGGTTTTATCGCCGGTATGGGAACAAAATCCCGTTGTCATTATGCCTGATTTTGACAATCTGCGGCTTAATCCTCCCCCAAATGACCGGTTCAAAAAGCAAAACAGACAACATTTCCCGCCAGAACTGACGAAAATTCAATAAGTTGAAAAAAATTATAAAATTATTGTTGACGAAACCGGCATAAAATCCTATTTTTAGAACACGGATTAAATTGCAATAAGGGAAATGAAAATGAGTACAGAAAAAGTCAGACGGTCAAGCAGAGGCAGAACACCGAATGGACAACCGAATCCGATTGATGTCCATGTCGGCAGCCGCATCCGCCTGAGACGGACTTTATTGGGTCTCAGTCAGGAAAAACTGGCCTCACTGCTTGGCCTAACCTTCCAACAGGTTCAAAAATACGAACGGGGCATGAACAGAGTCGGTGCCAGCCGTCTGTGGGATATCAGCAAAGTACTGGACGTCCCCGTCGAATTTTTCTACGAAGACATGGACAGCAATGTTGCCCGGCAAAGCCCGAGAACATTCAGCCTTCCCAATGATAAACTGTCATTTCTGGAAGAAGAACAGGGAAAATTTGATTCTGATCCGATGAATCGTCAGGAAACCATCGAACTGGTCAAAGCCTATTACAAAATCCCCAACCGCAAAGCGGCTAAACATCTCTACAATTTGATTATAGCCATGTCCAAGTCAACCACCGGCGATAAAGACGAAGAGAAATAAGAGACTCTGATAATCAATTAAAAAAAGCTGGATTTTTCCGGCTTTTTTTAATACAATTCCCACCGATAAAACAACCCCGCAGTCCAAAAGAGGAAAAAATGTTGCCGGAACACCGTTTCATTTCTGATAAACCCAAATTTTTCGGCCGCCGCAAAGGCCGCATTATCCGCAAAGCGAAGTCCGTTCTGCTGGAAAAATTCCTGCCCCGGGTTCAAATTTCAGAGTCGGCTCCTCTATCCAAAGAAAACCTCTTTGACTTTCCCGTTCGGGAAATCTGTCTGGAAATCGGCTTCGGCAGCGGTGAACATCTTGCCGGTCAGGCTCTTGCCCACCCCGATATCGGATTCATCGGCGCAGAAGTGTTCCAAAACGGCGTCGCTAATCTCTTAAGCCTGATAACCGGCATCAAAGAAGGCGACAACCTTCCCGAACAAATCAGCCTGCTGCCCGGACGAACAGACAACATCAGGATTTTTGCCGATGACATCCGCCTTTTGTTTCAAAAAATGCCGGACAACTTCTTAGACCGGGTTTTTCTGCTGTTCCCCGATCCCTGGCCCAAAAAGCGCCATGCCTCCCGCCGCTTTATCAACCCCGACAACCTGCGTGAACTGGCTCGTGTTCTCAAGAAAGGAGGCCTCTTGCGCATTGCCACCGATCACAAAGTTTACAAAAGCTGGACGCTGCACCAAATGCACCAATGCCCGTTTTTCCGCTGGACCGCCACCTGCGGCAATGACTGGAAACACGAACCCGCCGACTGGGTCCAGACCAAATACCAGCGCAAAGCCATCCGTGAAGGCCGTCGCCCCGTTTTTCTGGACTATGAACGGCTCTGACTAGACTCTGTCCCGAATATTCAAAAACAGCGGCATATGGTCGCTCTCACCGCTCCAGTCATCATGCCGCCCGACCCTGAAATCATTCAGATTGCCAAACAGGCTCCGGTGCATAAAAGCATAATCAATATGATATGCCCGTGATTTCTGTCGGCGGAAAAAAAGCGTCGGCTGCGTCTCATGCCCCTGCGCCTCACGCCGCATCTGATGATAGACGCTGCTAAAATCATCTCCGGCCAACTTATTGACCAAAGCCTCATGCTTCACCCGGTTCGGATTTTTTTCATCCCAAATCGAGTTGCTGTTAAAATCTCCGATAATCACCGTATTCCCCGTAAAATATTTATCATAAAAACACATCGCATTATAGGCCTGCGCCACATAGCTGTTTCTGGCTTGACCCACAAATTTGGTCCAGACGGCAATAAGCAAAAAACACCTGACCGAATTATAAACCACAACAGGCAATACCAATTTAAACTCCCGATTATAAAAATCGGGCACATAAGCCTGATATCCGTTAAAAGTAAAGATACTCAGACCTCGAGAAGCGTTTTCGCCGTCCCAAATATGGTTTTCACAGGGAACCCCTTTGTCGCATTTGGCCAGATAATCCGGACTTTCACTCTCCGGAGCCACCACCACATCAGGTTCATAACCTGCAACCAAACCATATTTGTTACGAAAAGCGCCGTTACAATTCCAGCTGACAATTTTCATAACACATACACACACACTAAAAAAATTTATCACACACTAGGAAGATAATCACGTTTTTGAAAATTTAAAGACAGACAATTTGGCTATATTGAAGCAAAAATTTATCATGTTTCACCATTCGGGATATTGCCATTTGAAGAAAATTCATTATAATTCCATTAGAACCTGTAAGGAAAAAACATGCTTCACCTAAACTCGCTCATCGGCAAAGGCGCAACCCGCGAATGTTATGCCCACCCGTCAGACCCCAAACGCTGCATTAAAATAATGCAGCACAAAGGAGATCCGGCCGTGCTCCGTCATGAACTTGAAATATACAAACAGCTGAGTGACAAACTCAAAGACTTCATCTGCCGCTACACAGATCATCTGATAGAAACAGACAAAGGCCCGGGACTTGAAAGCGAACTCATCATCAATGCTGACGGCACAACATCGCGCCCCCTGATTGATTATGTCATAAAGAAACAAATATCCTCCGGGATTTTATCTCAGCTGGAAACATTTTGCTCAATTTTGATAAAAAACAACATCTTTTTCTATGATTTCAATTTAATGAACTTTGTCGTTCAGGAACTTCCGCAAAAACAGCGCCTGGTCTACATCGACATGAAAAGCTACCAGCAGTACAAACCGTGGACTTACCTCAAACTTGAACGTTTTTTTTCATCGCTGGCTGCATTCATCATGAAACAGCGCATCCGCAGTATGTATAAAAAACTAAACATTCCCAGCCCTTTTTAAAGGAGAGACCGCCATGAAACACATCATGAAAATTCAGGCTTTCAGCTTCAATAAAATTCTTGACGGTAGCAAAACCATTGACCTCCGCCTTTTCGATGAAAAACACCAAATCATCCGCCCCAATGATATTATCGAATTTGTCTGTGAGGAACTGAAAGAAAGAGTTCTCTGTTTAGTTAAAGCCTTTCTGGTTTTTGATACGGCAGATAACATGATAGATGTCCTTCCGCCCTCCTTGTTCGGTTACCCCAATCGCGAAGAAATCAAAGTCCGTGTCCGCCGCATTTTCAGCATTGAAGACCAGCTCAAATACAGCGTCATGGGCATTATCATTGAATGCCTGGATAAAAAAGGCAACTTCCAAAAACGCGAAGCAAATTCACTGGATGACGCAGATCAGGAAATTGCCCGTGCCTATGGAGAAAAATACCGTCCGGTAGCCCGAAAAATCCCCGCCCCCGGGCAAAAAGAAAATTTTGATGAAAAACAACAACAATATCGCCGCATGATGGACCAGAAATTTATGGAAAAAAATGGAAGAGAATAAAAAAAGACTTGCCAAACACAAAGAATAGCTCTATTAAGATACAGACGATTGTAAAGAGTTATCATACTGGATGAGTGGCAGAGAGGCTGGAATCGGAGCCTGGCGAAGATCGGCGAGGAGCACTCCGGGCGACGCAGCCAATCAAGCGCGAAAGGACGACAGTCCGCAACGCGCGCATCCCAAAGATAAATAAAACAACTACTATTTTGAAAAAAAATAACACACTGGATGAGTGGCAGAGAGGCTGAATGCGCGCGACTCGAAATCGTGTATACGGGGTAACTCGTATCGGGGGTTCAAATCCCTCCTCATCCGCCATTTAGAACAAAGCCCGCCCTGCGCGGGTTTTGTTGTAAATAAGAGGTGAGCGGATTTGAAGCCCCGATACCCTGGTATCGGGGGCTGGAGTAGAAAAACAATCCGGCGGATTGTTTTTCGCCGACAGGCGAAGTCTTGTTAGCTTGCCAAAGAGCGACAGCGATTGCCGCAAGCGTTAAAAGACGAGTGACCGCAGCGAGTGTGTTATTGCGAAGCAATACCTACGAGCAAGATAAATCCCTCCTCATCCGCCATTAGTAAAAAAACACCTCAATCTGTGAACTGTCCAATCAGCAAAGGACAGTTCACAATAAACAAAAACCTAATAATCCACCAGCACCGGCCGAACATAGTTACTTTCGGAGTCGTAAAAAGTATTGTCCACAATGCCTTTAGCTACATCCACGCCCAAGTGGCCATCGTTATAACCGTAAGTAGACGACCAATAATAATATTCTGTTAATTTTTTGCCTCCATTTGTCCATAATAAACTATTAAGCAAAGATTTATTGTTATACATTGTAAAAAGCTGGTGGCTCGACGGTAAAGTTCCTCTAGCATTACCACAGAAGCTATAATTTTGACACCCACTATCCGCAGAACTCCAACTCATTCGGCCTAAGTCTTTCATCGCTACATAGAAATTCATACCCGACGTCTTTACGGCTACTACAGCGCCATTGCAATAATACAAATTACCCTGCGCCCCATTCAAAGCCTCTTTCTGACAACTTCCGCTTTTCCATTCATAGCCACTGGCACAATTACAATAACTGTATTTTCCGCCACAACCGGAAGAAGGTTTTGTTTGATTAGTACCGGAACAAGTATATTGGTAACTGCTGGAGCATTCTTCCACACACGAGCTGCCGCTCCATTTATACCCGCTTTTGCAGTTGCATTTGTCATACTTTCCGCCGCAGCCGGAGGATGGCTTAGTCTGGTTAGCGCCGGTGCAGGTGTATTTGAACGAGGATGAGCACTTCACACAGCCCGAGCTGGCGCTCCAGGTATAACCGCTGGCACAGTTGCAGGTCTGGTATTTGTTCCCGCAGCTTGTCCCCATTCCGCCGGCATACCCCGTCACCGTATACGTGTATTTGAAGTTCGTTTTGCACGCGCAGCTCTGCGTTTGAGCGTTAAACTCGTAGTTCGTCGGGCAGGTGCATTGCGTATAATATGTTCCGCTGTCATCAGAGCAGACATTCCCGCTGCCCGAGGCGCTCCCACAACTGATATAAGCCCCGGTGTTGCTCGAGTTGGTGTTGCACTTCGTCTTGTACTTGGCGCCCGAACAGCTCTGGCAGGTCTCGGTTATCACATGCCCGGCCGGAATGGTTCCGTCTGTATAAGGATAAGCCGAACACAGGGAGCAACATTCCTTATATTCGCCGTCACAACTGGCACCTTTCCCAGCTTCATCCACCCCGGAACAGGTCTGGTTATATTCCGGCTTGCAAACACAGCCGGCATGATAGGAGGAATCATAAAGGCACGGAGTCCCCGGTGTGGCGGTTTCGCCACAATCCTCATTGGTATAACCCTCTTTTTTGCATTTTTCCTCATTATCGACTTCCCAGTTGTCCTCGCTTCCGTCCCCACCGGATGAGCCGCCCGGGGTTCCACCGGAACTCCCATCCGGCGTGTTCGCTCCGGTATAAAATTCATTTTCCCGGCAATGCCCCGCGTCCGTAATAAAACACACGGAGGCAAGCTGCTCAAGGTTTGTTCGGGAGTTCCCTCCCTGTTGTATAGGGAGGGAAAGGGAGGGTGAGAACTTCTTAAAGACATCTGAATTAATCACACCCCTCCTAACCTCCCCTATATCTACAGGGGAGGAATCATTCCTGTTTCCATAAGATACACTTGAAATCAGGGACAGACTTGTCCCCAATAGTAAAAATAATTTTGTATTAGTCATTTCAAAACATCCTTTCTTTAAGGTTACATAAAGAAAGCCCACCTTAATAGAAAAGGCGGGCAAACCGGATGTTAAGAACCATACCGTTACTTATGGCCTGACTTGTTCCTCACTTTTCGGCATAGAGCCAATATTCCCTTGCAAGGAACGTGAGCTTATTCAGCCAGCATCCAACCCCACAAGGGAAAGGTACTGGCATTTTTTTAAGTCATTATGCCTAAACGACTATAACGGAAAGGGTTCTTAAGCCCTGACTGGTGATTTCCTCACCAGCTGGGAATATTTTAGCATAATGAACAACAATTTGCAATGCAAAATTTAAATAATCACGAACTTCAGATTTTCAACCTGACAAAAAGGCTCAGGATTTCTCCTGAGCCTTTTACCTCTATTGAGGCACAATCTGCACGCAGTGCTATCTTATCCCCAATCAACCAACAGCTAACTTTCGCCCGCGGGGGCTCCCCGCCGCCAGCTTACAAAAAAAGGGCGCATCACACGGATGCACCCTTTCAAAATAAAACCTTACTTCAACTTGGCGTTCAACTCATCTAATCCATAATACGGCTCTTTTCCGCAAATCACACAAGTCACCGGACCGGAAAAAACATCCGCAGAAATATCCTGCACATCCCGGGCCGAAACCTGCCATGTTGCATTAATCCGCTCATCAACATCATACATAGCCCCACGGCCAAGAACCTGCCATGCCACTTCAACCGCCGCCGCTTCAGGCTGACCAAATTTAAACAATTTTTCGGTCATTGCCCGGTTGCGGGATGTTTCCATACGGCGCTCGGAAGCCAGCTCGTGCTTCAAACGACGGATATTATAACAAATCACGTCAAGCGCCTCATTCACACAAACATCCGGCGATGTCTCCACAGCAACACGTAAAGTCCGATAACCATAATAACCGGCAATCTTAACTTCCACATTGGCATCAACACCACTATCCGCAAAACTGCGTTCCAAACGTCCGGACAACATTGACATCATGACATTAGCCTCGGCCACATTGACAAGAGACGAAACATCCCACCCCATCAAAACACGGTGGAACTTTCCGTTTTCCGGCAATGAACCATATCCGCCGGTATACTCAGGCAACATCGTTTTCTGAACCTTACCTGCGGGAATTTCGCCAAAAGTCTTCTCCAACAGAGGCTGAGCCTTTTTCAGAGGAACACCGCTTAAACCGATAACCAGATTTTTACCGGTAAAATAAGCGTCATGAAACTTTTGCAAATCATCCGGCGTAAGACTTTCCAAAGAACGAATATAAGCATCCGTATTCCAGACAACCCCGCCATTAAAAGCCACATGCTTATACAGCAGCTTCAACTGACGCCGGGGCAAAACATTTCTGTCCCGGGTATGTTGGACAATATCCGCCACAGCCTTCTTAAGCAAATCTTCAGAAAGCTCCGGCTTCTGAACCAAAGCAGACAACATCTCAAGCGTCTGAGGAACCTCTGCAGCCTTACAACCGGTCAGATACGAAGTAATTGTCCCGCCGTAAACCGCCTGAACTGCAGGATACTGCAACATCATAACAGTTTCATACACGGCCGCAATTCCCAATTTCGGCTCGTTAAGATGCCCAACTTTCACGGTTGCTGACAATGTCAGATCATGAACACCTTTCACATTAGGACTAATAACGCAAACAACGCCATTAGACAAAGAATTAAGATTATTCATATAAAATAATATTAAAGATTAATAATAAAAATATCATTTTCAGCATTACTTCCGAAAAAATATTTTGTCAAGACTTATTTTAGACAAATGACGAAAAAAAATTATCATTTCATAAACTTTGACCGTTTTCTCATCGTTTAAAATATAATCCGATAACAATTAAGGTTGTCAATTTTCCGCTCTCCCCGGAATCGCACACAAAATTAAACAATTCCCAGAAAGCAGCTGCCACCTATAACACTTATTCTGAAAATAAAAAACCTTTTGCCTACTTTT
>CALXTH010000053.1 GCA_944391365.1 uncultured Alphaproteobacteria bacterium
GGCGGCAATAATCAAACCGGTCTATTCCCAAACCCCCGGCTATGTCTCAACCATAAACACACGGAACATCGGCCTGAGCCTGATTGACCTGAAAGGCGGCCGGACAACCCCGGAACAAAAACTCGACTACGCCACAGGTTTCAGTAATTTCTGCCAAATCGGAGACTACCTTGACGCCACCCGCCCGTTGGCCGTCATTCATGCCCAAACCCCCGAAGCATGGCAACAAGCTGCGAACTGCCTCTGCCGCAACATTACCCTGAGTGAACAAGCACCTGAAAAACATGATATAATTATCGAAAAAATAGCATAATAAGCATAAAGAGGAAACAATGGGAAGAGCAATAATTTTAATGATGGATTCCTTTGGAATCGGCGGAGCCAAAGACGCCGAAACCTTTAACAACAAAGGCGCAGACACGCTTGGACACATTGCCCGAGCCAACGGCGGCCTGAGGATTCCCAACCTGAACCGCCTCGGTCTGTGCGAAGCCGCCAAAGGCGCCTCCGGACACTACCCTGAAATCGGCGCCCAAACCGCCAGCACAATGCAATACGGCGTCAAATACGGCCACATGTCTGAAATAAGCAAAGACAAAGACACCGTCTCCGGCCACTGGGAGCTCGCCGGTCTTCCCAACCTCAAAGGCTGGGGGCATTTTCCGCCGGAATATCCGTCCTTTCCCGCCGAACAAAAAAAAAAAATCTGCACCGAAGCAAAGCTTAAAGGTATTCTGGGCAACAAGGCCGCTTCCGGAACAGTCATCATTCAGGAACTCGGCGAAGAACATCTCCAAAGCGGCAAACCGATTTTTTATACTTCCGCCGACAGCAACATCCAAATTGCCGTCCATGAACAGCACTTCGGCCTTGAGCGCTTATACCATCTTTGCGAAATTGCCTATAAACATGTTGTTCCTTATAACATCGGCCGGATCATCGCCCGCCCCTTCGTCGGAGAAAAAGCCGGAAACTTTGTCCGAACAACCAATCGCCGTGACTTTACCGCACAGCCTTTTGGTGAAACCCTGCTTGACCGTCTCAAAGCCGCCGGAAAAAACGTCATTGCCATTGGGGCTATCAATGATATTTATGCCCACCGCGGCATCACCAGAGAAATTCGCGGCAGCGGCCTGAAAGATCTCTGGAACTTAACTCTGGCTGAGCTCAAAACCGCTCCCGACGACAGTCTGATTTTCACCAACTTTGAAGACTTTGACATGCTGTGGGGACACCGTCGCGATGTCAAAGGCTATGCTCAGGGACTTGAATATTTTGACAGCCGCCTCCCGGAAATCACTTTCGGACTGAGAAGTGACGACATCGTCTTCATCACCGCCGATCATGGCAATGACCCGACTTTCACCGGCACCGACCACACCCGCGAACAAGTCCCGGCTCTGATGTTCGGCAAAAGAGTCAAAAGTGAAAACATCGGCCAGCGTGACACCTTCGCCGACCTCGGCCAAACCATTGCCGACTTCTTCGGGCTCAAACCGCTTGACTACGGAAGGAGTTTTCTCTGATGTCCTGGCACTCACCTAACCTCTCGCCTGAAAAACATTGTTTTTTCGGAAGACAGGGCGGCTTCTCCCAAGGCCGTTATCAAAGTCTGAATCTCAATACCAGATCAAACGACAATCCCGACCACATCCGCCGGAACTATGAAAAAATCGCGGCATATTACGGCCTGGAAGCCTCCCGCTTTCTCCGCCTCCGACAAGGCATATCATCTGAGGTTGTCTTTGTCGATTCACCTTCTTTCGGGCTTTTGGAAGCCGACGGTGTCGTAACCACCCAAAAAAACATTATCCTGAGTATCGGAACCGCAGACTGCGCACCCGTACTTTTTGCCGATACCCAACACGGAGTCATCGGCGCGGCACACGGCGGCTGGAGAGGCGCGCTCAAAGGCATCATCGGCAACACGTTGAAATTAATGCAGAAATATGGAGCCCGGCCTGAAAATATCGCCGCCGCCATCGGTCCCTGTATCCGCCAACCCTCATTTGAAATGGGAGCCGAAGTCCTGACTTTATTCCAAAAACAATCCCCGGATAATGCCCGCTACTTCATTCCGGCGGCAAGGCCTGATCATTACCTTTTCGACCTTAGCGGCTACATCCGGAAACAAATCGCCGCATTCGGCGTAACCAACATCGTTGATTCCGGGATTGATACCTATACAAATCCTGAACATTGGTTCAGTTATCGCCGCGACACCCATAAAGGACTGATAACCGCTCCTCATGACTTTCCCGTCGAGTTATCAACCATCATCTTATAACGCTTTATTAATTTAAGATTATCGGTTAGACTGGTCTCATAAAATCAACAGAATAAAAGAGTAAGCAATGTTCCCGATCGGCAAATTCACTCTGGCAGTCATTGGCCTCCGTTTCTTCGGCGCCGAAGGTTTCTTGTGGGGCATGTTCTTCGGACACATGCTGATAGACCGCAGCATCATCCGCAAACTCATCAAACAATACATCAGCCGGTTGGACGACAACATCCGCATTTTGCTTCCCTACCGGTTTTACAAATACTACAACCGCATTGACTCCAGCCTGTTCGGCATTCTCTGGGGCGGACTGCTCGGGGCTCTGACATTCGGCCTGCCGGGCTTCATCATCCTGTTTCTGCTCGGACACTTTGTCTTTGATCTGCCGGACAACTTTTTTGCCAACCGCTTCCGCTCGCTTTTTGAAACATTTTGGAACCGGCACTGGTGCAAAATTCTCGGCGGCATCATCGGCTTCAGCCTGAAGTCAAATCTGTTGATTTTTGCCGGCGTCTGCTTAGGCTTTGTCGCGGACTACCTCCGCCTCGGACGTTTCAGCCACAAGCTCAGCCTCGGCCTGCTATCACACTTCTGGTCAAAAATAAACTTTGTCAAATTATACCTCCACTCCGCCGAGGCCCGAAAATTTGCCTTTGTTCAGGCCATGGCCGGCCTGTCTGCCAAACTGGCCAAAGCTGACGGCGTCGTCAGCGAAAACGAAATCCGTGCTTTCAAAAAAATGTTTGAACTCACCTACGAACAAAACAGCAAAGTCGCCGCCATTTTCAATGAAGCCAAAACCTCGGCCGATGACTATGAAAAATATGCCCGGCAGCTGGGGCTCATCGCCCGCGACAACCTTGACCTGAAAGAAAATATTATTGACAACCTGTTCAAAATCGCCACCGCCGACGGCAGCATCCAGAAAGAACAGCTTGATATCTTGAAAAACACGGCCTACATTATTGAACTCAACGATTCCAACTTTGACGTCATCAGCGACCGCTACAAACCGCGCCCCTCGTCGGAAGCCCAACCGCTTCAAGTCTACTATGACATTTTGGGCATTTCACCAAATGCCGGCAATGCTGAAATCAAAGCCCGCTGGAAAGAACTCATCATCCTCTGGCACCCCGACAATGCCTCCGCGCGGGGAGCCTCCGCCAAAGAAATAAAAAAACACACCCTCAAAATGGCAGAAATAAACAACGCTTACCAAATTATCATGAAAAGCCGCAAAATCTGAAAGACCGCACCATGCATCAATACCTTTTACCGGACTGGCAGCCCCGAACACGCAACATTGATATGCTTATGTTTCACTGCAATGCCTTTGACCTCGAAACCTTCGCCGGAATTATGCAGCAAAACCAAACCTCTTGCCATTACTACATCTCCCGAACCGGAGAAATCACCCTGATGGTCCCCGAAGAGCTAAAAGCATTCCATGCCGGCACCGGACAATGGCGGGACAAAACCGACCTCAACAACCGCTCTGTCGGCATTGAGCTCCAACACCCGACACTCGGACAAAGCACCTACCCGTCACAACAAATTGCCGCATTGATAGAACTCAGCCGCGACATCATCTGCCGTCACGGCATTCTGCCACAAAACATCATCGGACACTCGGATTCGGCACCTGAGCGCAAACCCGACCCGGGTCCCCGCTTTCCTTGGCAGCTGCTTTCAGAACAAAACATCGGTCTGTGGTTCAATCGCCGCCGCCGGAAAAAAGAAACCGACATCCCGGCTCTTCTTGCTGAAATCGGCTACCAGACATCAACACCGGAACTTCTTTCCGCCTCGGCCTATGCATTTTGCCGCCACTTTTTACCGACACAGATTCAAACCGACCCTGACATCCGCCACCTGCTTGAGCATCCCGTTCCGCCGCATAACCTCATGAAATCTGATTTATTCCTGCATACACTTCAGGCCGTAGCTCTCAGCTTTGCCGAAAACACTCAGGCATAATGAAGCGCATCCAACACCCCCTGCAAAATAAAACCGGCCGCTGACGCATCCAACACTTTTCGGCGTTTTGCCCGTGACAAATCCGCCTCCTTAATCAAAAAATTCTCCATCGCCGAAGATGACAAACGCTCGTCCCAAAACAAAATCGGCAACCCGAACGCCTCTTCCAACCGGGTGGCAAAAGCCCGAACCTCTTTTGCAATCTCGCCTTCCTCGCCGTTCATCTGCAGCGGCAACCCGATAACAATCGCCTGAATTTCTTTTTCTTCAATAATTTTCTTAAGCTCGGTCAAATCTTTTTCCAATGTCGTCCGATACAAAATTTTATACGGCGTCGCCGCCAGCCACAACAAATCAGAAACGGCAATTCCCAAACGTTTACCCCCATAATCCAGACCGATAATCGCCCGGTGCGGCTTCAAAACAGCCTTAAAAGTTTTAATATCCAACTTCCGGTCCTCAAAACAGTTGACAATTTCTCCAATTAATATTAACAATCTCCGTATTAAAATACAATTATAAAAATACATATCATTACGAACGTAACAAGTATTATCACCATCGCCGGAGTTGTGGCACTTCTGATCGTCAGCAGCTACTTCACACTCAAAAGCGCCGTCACCAAACGCAGAGAACTGAAAAACCTCATCCGGAAAAATTATGTAATTACAGATCCGAAAAGTTTCTGTTTCTGGCTCGAAAGCAAATCCGTCTGTGAATTAAACGACGAGATCGACCGTTTCCGAAAACCGGATCAGCATGCAGACACAATCAAAAGCCTTTGCTTTTTAAAAAAGAAAGAACTTTGAATTGTCACCTTTGAACATACGCTTTCCAAACAAAAGCGTATGTTTTTTATATATTTTTTAACCATATCCGATTAAACTGCCAGTCTGGAATAAGGATTCTTTCTTGATGGATTAAGACAATGAAACAACGCCTGCTTATAATGTTTTTTGCCCTTGTGTTCTGCATCCGTCCGGTTCAGGCCGAACTGCGGATTGACATCTCCGGCGCCGTCAGCGACCCGCTGCCCCTGGCCTTTCCGGAAATGACCGCCGTTTCGCCCGCTATGGAAGACGTCGGAGAAGACATCCGGGAAGTTGTCATTGCCGACCTGGAACGTTCCGGTCTGTTTCGTATCATCAACGAAAACAGTTACATCCAGGAATTTAAATCCATCAACGAAGCCCCCTCTTTCAATGACTGGAAAGCCATCAATGCCCATGCCCTGATTCAAACCGCCATAAGCGAAAACGGCCCGACCGGCCTCAAAGTGGAAATGCGCCTGTGGGATGTCTTCGCCGAGAATCAGATGAAAGGCCAGTCCTTCACCACCACCAGAGACAACTGGCGCCGCATTGCCCATGTGATTGCCGACGCGGTCTATGAACGCCTCACCGGCGAAAAAGGCTACTTTGATACCCGGATTGTCTATGTCTCCGAGTCCGGACCGGCCACTCGCCGGATCAAAAGGCTCGCCATTATGGATCAGGACGGCGAAAATCACAAATTCCTGACCTCCGGTTCATCAATGGTCTTAACCCCGCGCTTTTCACCCAATATGCAAAAAATAACATACCTCTCATATTCCGGAACCATTCCGAAAGTCTATATTCTTGATATTGAAACCGGACGCCAGACCCTTGTCGGCAACTTCCCGGGCATGACTTTTGCCCCGGTTTTCTCCCCTGACAGCTCAAAACTGCTGCTGAGTTATGCCAGCGACGGCAAGACCAACATCTATGAAATGGATTTGAAAACCTATAAAGTCAAACGCATCACCTCACCAACCTCCATTGACACCTCTCCAAGCTACTCCCCCGACGGCAAACAGATTGTGTTCAATTCTGACCGCGGCGGAAACCAGCAGCTTTATGTCATGAACGCTGACGGCTCAGACATCCACCGCATCAGTTTCGGCTCCGGCCGCTATGCCACACCGGTCTGGTCGCCGCGCGGAGACTACATCGCCTTCACCAAAATGGCCAACGGACAATTCTATATCGGCGTCATGTATCCCGACGGCACCGGCGAACGTCTGCTGGCCAGCGGTTATTTGGTTGAAGCGCCGGTCTGGGCGCCCAACGGCCGTGTCCTCATGTATTTCCGACAAGACAAGGGAACCTCTCGCCGCAACGCCCCGGTCAAACTCTATACCATAGACCTGACCGGCTACAACGAACGCATGGTCGTCACTCCGGCCGACGCCTCCGACCCGGCCTGGTCCCCCCTCCTGCCTTAAAATCAAACTTTAAGGAGCAGAAAATATAGCCCGAACATTATACTCGGTAGGAGCTTTAGCCAAATATCCTGAACCGGAAGATATAATTACATGATAATAAATATTTTCCATATAATGTGTCGATGACCAATAGCCTTGACCGGAAAACAAAGCATCTCCACCATATTGAACAAGCAATTCATTTATCTCCGTCTTATTTTTTGAAATTTTTTTCAAATCATCCATTGAAGGGAAAGATGCAGTAAAATTATGACAAACAGAAAACGTCCGACAAGAACGGGAAGCTTCACTCCAATTCATCCTACCCAAATCATGCATGGTAACATAAAACCCCAATCCATGCACCTTAACACCAACAACTTCGCCATAACAATAATATAAATCCCCAACAGCTTCTCCTTTATATTCTTTCTGACAACTTTCCTCCTTCCATTCATATCCTGATTTACACTTACATATTGCGTACTTTCCGCCACAACCGCCTGATGGCTTAACCTCATTAGCTCCGGTACAAGTATATATATAACTTTCCGAACAATCTTCCACACACGAGCCGCCGCTCCATTTGTACCCGCTTTTGCAGTTGCATTTGTCATATAATCCGCCGCAGCCGGAGGATGGCTTGGTCTGGTTGGAACCGGTGCAGGTATATTTGAATGAACTACCGCACTTCAC
>CALXTH010000054.1 GCA_944391365.1 uncultured Alphaproteobacteria bacterium
TTTTACTTATCGGGACAAGTTTGTCCTTTTTACCAACTTTGTCTTTTGCTCAATGTGTGGCGACACAGGATTGTGCGACTTTGGGTTATACCGAAACCTCCTGCAACGGCGGCAAAGGTGTCAAATGCCCCTTTGGCAACAAATGGGCCTGTTTGCCAACAGAAGCTGAAATTTGCAAGAAAAATGGATTTACAGAATCCTGTACCGGTACCGGACAATCAGGCTCGGGAAAATCCTGTGGCGGGTTATATGCCGAATGTTCTTGTGATTCAAGTTATCAATATGCGTGCTCAGGTACCGGCTACGCCGGTGGTGTAGGCTCTGCCTGCGGTGGCAAATATGCTCAATGTACATGTGCAAGTGGCTATGAGTGGACAAATGGAGCTTGTCAGAGCTATAATGGGGAGGCTGTTGGTGATCTGTATTATTGTAATGGTAAGGTTGTCGGTGTTAAAACTGGAGATATGGATTTTTATGTTGCAATGGAAGATTTGGGTATTATTTACTGGGAAAATGCTAAAAGTCAATGTTCTAGTTATATATTTTGTAATAATGCTAGGGGTACATTACCATCACTAAATCAACTAAAAGCAGTCTATACTAATAAATCAACCATTAATAATTTGCTTTTAACAAACAATGGCATGAAATTGGTAGAAACATATCATATGCTGTCTGATAGCATTGGAACCTTTGGTATTTGCAGTATAAATATGTCCAATGGAGAGATGCCTTATGGACACTGTATCGGCAACTCTCATGTTCGGCCGGTGCTGGTGGATTATTAAGTTTTAGTTTCTTTAAATCCAAAGCCCGGTTTTTGGCCGGGCTTGGTTATCTTATGCAAACATTGGCAAGTTACCACTGGACGCCTTCGTAGCAACGGGACGGGTGTTTGTCGCAATAGTCGTTTTCACTTCCCATTTCATGCAGATTGACACGATCTTCCGGAAAATTTCCGACTTCAACACAGCCGGAAAGCAGCAACAGACCAATAAACAGCAAAACCTTTTTCATTTTCGTATCCTTTAAAATATAATGTTGTAACCAATAAACACCAACAGTATAATCATTAATCTGGCAATATAACGGAGCCAGACACTTTTGTCATATTCGGCCGCACTCCGCCATGTTCCGGAGATGATGATCATGCTGTACCAGACAAAAGCCGCGAGGCAGGCCAGATAGCAGACCGTTAAGACAACGATTCCGGTATTCATGTTCAGCGGATGAAAATATTTGGTATAATACAGCCACAGGCTTATCCCGTTGAGTTTTGGCGCCAGAAGCCCGCCGAACAAACGAGCCGCAAACACGATCAGCGCCAAGCCCAAGACCCCGAACTTCCAAAAGGTGCTGCTCAGGCTCAGTTCTCCGGACATCAGTTTTTTCAGCATTTATTCCCTTTCTTTTGATAACTTTAATTGATTTTTGCGCAACTTCCGCCGCAAAGCAAGCAAAAAGTTTAAATTCATCAACAAGTTGCCACATTAATCGCCAAACCGCCGAGCGAGGTTTCTTTATATTTGTTCTGCATATCACGCCCGGTGTCAAACATGGTTTTTATCACACTGTCGAGTGAAACAAAGTGGCGGCCGTTGCCCCGTAATGCCAGACGTGCCGAATTGACTGCTTTGACCGCGCCCATGGCATTGCGTTCAATACAGGGAACCTGCACCAGTCCGCCGACCGGATCGCAAGTCAGTCCCAGATTGTGTTCCATGGCGATTTCCGCCGCATTTTCAATTTGTGCCAAATTGCCGCCCATTGCCGCAGACAAGCCGGCCGCCGCCATTGAACACGCGACACCGACTTCTCCCTGACAACCAACTTCGGCGCCGGAAATTGAGGCATTGGTCCGATAAAGGCTACAGACTGCCGAAGCTGTCAACATAAAGACTTTTATTCCTTCTTCTTTTCCGAAAGGGGATTTAACATGGGCATAGCGTTCAAAATAGCGGCTGACGGACGGGATAATTCCGGCTGATCCCATTGTCGGCGCTGTTACGATTTGGCCGCCGGCTGCATTTTCTTCGGCAACAGCAAAGCCCCACAGATTAATCCAGTCTATGATTTGCAACGGGTCATAATCATTGGTAATGAATTTTTCCTCCAGACGGCGGTAAATCTCCCTGGCGCGGCGTTTGATGTTCAACCCGCCGGGCAAAACACCTTCGGCTTTCATTCCGCGGTCTACGGCATTTTGCATAATGCGGTAAATTTTCATAATGCCTTCGTCAACTTTTTCACGACCATGGATGGCACATTCATTGGCATAAACGATTTCGGCAATTGTTTTGCTTTCTTTTTCGCAGATTTCACGCAGTTCCTTAAAGCTGTTGAAATCATAGGGAATATTATAGGCCGGACGCTCAATCCGCCGGGCGATTTCGTCCTGCCGGGCAATAGTACCGCCGCCAACGGAAAAATATACTTCTTCAAGCAGCAAGTTGCCCTCTTTATCAAAGCTTTTGAAACGCATGCCGTTAGAATGTTCGGGCAGAAAAGTCTTTTTATCAAAAATGACATCTTTTTCCAAATCAAATGGTATCGCGACTTTTTGATCCAGATGGATAATTTTGTCTTGTTCAACGGCATTAACATAGGGAATTTCCGGATTGACGGCTTCGGCTTCCAACCCCATCAGACCATAGACGATGGCTTTGACGGTTCCGTGGCCGATGCCGGTCAGTGCCAATGACCCGTAAAGCGTGATTTCCAATGACGACACTTGGTCAAACAATCCCCGTGCATAGAGGTTTTCGACATAGCGTTTGGCCGCGCGCATCGGCCCGACGGTGTGCGAGCTGGACGGCCCGATCCCCACCGAAAAAATTTCAAAATAGCTGTAATACATTAAAAGTGCATCCTGATCTCTTTATATGGTTTTAAGCCCAGATGTTTGTGGACTCCGGCTATATAATCATGCAAATCACCCCAGGTTGTGTTGCGTTCAATAAACGCTTTGGCTTTTTCAGGTGATTTTGACAGCTGAATGGCTATGGTTTCTTCAAGAATTTTATGCATAACTTCCGGCATTTTATCAAAATGAACCACCAGTTTGCGATCGGCGTCAAATTCTATTGCACCATGTTCAAGCAGATAGTTAAAATGGATTAAATCGCCGGTACGGTGCGGCTGGGTCGGTCCCGGTCTGGATTTGAGCAGCAGGCGGACAATCCAGGTCACATAAACTTCTTTCAGGATTTGTTCCGAAATAATACCGGCTTTGGCATATTCGGGCATGAATGTTATGGAAACAACGTCGGCTTTGTTTTCTTCAATCGTATGCTTATAGAGGCCGAGAGCATTCTGATAAGAACTGTCGGGCCCGAGAGAATGGCCGTTTTCATGTCCGATGACAAAAATATGCTCGGCTTCGGGATTAAAATATTTGTGAAAATCCTGACGGACCAATGCATTTAACATTTCTGTCTCGCGTTGTTTGTCCCGGCTCATTCTGACCTGGCGGTGATACACATTGCGCCGGCCGCCACCGGTTTTGATTGACAATTTGTCATTGTTGGGCAGATTTTGCGCCGTGGTAATGGCTCCGCGACACTGGGCGTAATCACCGCAAAGTGCTGCCAAATCGACATCAACCATTGTTTGTTTCAGTTCATCTCCTTTGGCTACATTTTGTTCATAGCGGTCTGCATAAGGCATCAGCCCGGCCAGTTTTTTCATGTGGTCTTTAAATTTCAACAGCAGTGCCGTTCCTTCCCGGTTGACAATACCGACACGAACTCCGAGCATGTCTTTGGCATTAACTTCTATTCCCCGGTCGGCCAGCATGGTCGCGAGCCCGGCGTTTTCACAGATGGTTCCGCTCATGCCGTCATCATAATTTTCGCGGCTCAAGGTGAACTCCAGCGGGCTGTCCTGCAAGATTGCCCAATGTTTGTCCGCCAGCATATCCATATCTTCATTGTTTTGCAGCAGAGCCTGAACCTGCCAACCAAGGTAATCTTTAAATGCGGGATCGGTACAGTAATGAGCCGCCAGCTCAAGCTGATTGGCCGCCTCGGAAAACTCTTTGGCAAAATATTCCGTATAATCAATTGCTTTCAATTCGTCTCCCTGGCGGCGCACCATGGTTCGGACGCTCAATATCCGGCGGACCTCGTCATCTTTGCCCTGCTCCAGCATTTTTTTGATTATCCGGTGAAATTCATCCGCGCTCATATCCACCGGATAAAAATTCCGGCCAGGAAAACCATGTACGTTTTTGAAGATTTCAACGGGTTTCGGATCTATGCCGTTCAAACCTTCAACACCGTTAAAAGAATTGAATAATTTCAGCGCTTTTGCCGCATGGGTGTTGTCTGCCGCAGCCTTTTCCAAACCCTTTTTCAGCAGACGATTCAAGTGATGATCCTGTTCAAGGGAGACATTATTGATGATTTTTCCGGCATTGACCAGATATTGCAGGGCTTTTTTATCCCCTTCGGCCAGAGCCTGATAACCGGGAAAATTTTTATCAATCAGTTCAATTACGACGGTTTGCCGATTAAGAATTTCATCAAGTTCTTCTTCACTCAGAGCAATATCATATCCGTTAATCTGCATTCTCTTTTATCTCCACTGTATAAAAACGATAAACCTTGATTTTATCCGACCAATAGCTCGGGGTCATTCCGGCTTTGAGCTTTAAGTTATTCAGGAATTCCCGCTTATCGGGAAGCTCTTTCCAGACTGAGGGCAAAAACAGAGCCTGCCGGTCTCCGGAACGCAGGACTATTCCATCTGTTCCCGCCTGAATTTGTTTTAGGAGATCTTCTTCATCCCGGTAGCGAATCCGTTCATAACCGGTCAGAAGAGATATGGTGACATCTATTTTTGAAAGTTCTTTGGGGCTGAGCGGGGAAAAGCGTTTGTCATCCATTGCCGCCGCATAAGTGTTGGCGGCGACATCTCCCGCAATACTCTGGTGACGAACAACTGTTCCGATACAGCCGCGCAATTTGCCGTTTTGTATCAGGGTAACAAAAGAGGCGCCTTTATTGAAAAGCGTGTTGTCATAATCACCGCGGGCGGGCGAATATTCCCGGTCATACAAGACAGCTTCTTCCAATGAGATTTTAGCTATTTTCATCAGCTCTGCGCCATACATCCGGGCAAAGTCCTCCAGTGATTTTTTGTCGCCGGCAATGGAATCGCCTTTTTCGGTGTCTGTCTCCCCGGGACTGAAGCTCCAGGCTCCGTAGCCGACGACACTGTCCAAACGTCCTATGACATCTCCGGAATTCAGCAGATCAAGCATTTCGGGCGTGAGTTTGAGCTCTTTGGCCAAAATCAGAGCCGCGTTAATTCCGGTGGCTCCACAAGACTGATGACCGGATAAACCGGCTTCTTTATTTTTAATCTGTTCGGCCGTCCGGTTGTCTATTTTTCCGGCGGTGGCATAATCATAGTAATGCGACAAGTCGGCCGAGAAAATCAGCAGAGTATCCGGTGCCAAAAGATAAGGCCGGAGCGCAGCCGCCAAATTTTCAGGAGAAATATCACCATAAATCAGCGGCACAATTTTGAAAGACGGCAAAACCTTTTGCAAAAACGGAAGTTGGACTTCCAGCGCGTGTTCTTTGGCATGGGCTTTATCAAAAAAACGAAATCCCGGTATGGTCGCAAGTTTATGACTTATCTCCTGATTGACCGTGATCCGGCCAAGCGGTGTGGCAAAGGTTGCGGCATCAGACAAAGCGGCTCCGCGAAAGGCCACCTGATGAGACGGGCCGACCAGAATAACGTTGCGGATTTTAGGCGCAAAAGGTTTTAAGGTCAGGTAGGCTTTGGCTGCCACTGCAGCAGAATAATCATATCCGGCATGCGGCACAATCAGTATTTTCGGCTGTACCGGGAACTGATCCAGCGGCCGGGAATGGCTCAAATAGCTGTCGAGCTGCCGATCCAGTAAAAATTTATCCGCAGGGTAAAAAAGCCCTGCCACAACAGGTTCACGGTTGCGTTCAACATATTCTTCGGGAATCGTATAGTCTGTGATGGATTGAGAATTGGATGCCATGTGTTTGCTCAAACTGCAATAGTTCAGAATTAAGATAAGCAGAACAATAACGGCGATCAGGACATAATGGAAAATACGGGAATAATCAATGTCTGATTTGTTACTCAAGAGAGCCTCCGAAATTGTCTGTTGTTTTGTAATGACCTGATCATAAGCCATCAGGATTTAATTTTTCGCTAACCGAAGAGCATTTAAGAGCGCCTTAAAATCGGAAAAATACATAATATTTCCGGCAGACGGCGCCTCATCATCCCAGATAGAACGGTGAACCCTGACCGGCAGAGCCCCGGCATCAAGTGCGGCGGTGCTGTCCTGAGGACTGTCGCCAATCATCCAAGTGTTTTGCGGTGAGATTTCTTCCGGAGAAAGGTAATCTTTCAGAGTATAGACGATCTGCTGTCCGGAGGGCTTATCCGCCGGCGCTTCGTGGCCGCAGACAATGTTGCAAAATCTGTTCCGATCGTAAAGCAGTGGTAATTCATATTCCAGCAGGCAGCGTTCTTTGTTGGTGACAATCATCATTTTTATACCGCGACGGGCAAAAAATTCCAAAACATCTTTGGCACCGGGGAATGCGGTTAATTTTTTCGGCACGATGCTTTTGTATATCTGCCGGTATTCTTCATAAGCGGTATCGGCATCCGCTCCGAATATTCGGGGAAAATTGTCTTTGAAAGACAAATTGCGATCTCGTTTTTCCTTGGAAATCTTCCAAGGCGGAAGGCCGCGTCCGGCCAACACCCGGTCAATTGCAGCGACCAGAGAACTGCGGCTTTCTGCCAGCGTATTATCCCAGTCAAACAGAACAAAACGGAGTTTTGATATATCCAGCCCGGACATCAGCCAACCTTGTTCAGTTTAATGCCGCATTTTTTTATATTTTTTTCGGAGAGGGCTATAATCTGCTTTTCAAGTTCAATTAAGACCGGCTCGTTTAATTCGGCAATCTGTGGCTTGTATTCCAACGCCAAACGGTAATATACTTCTCCGTTGGGGCAGTCCGCCCAATAGCGGACATCGCCGTCATTATACCGGTTGGCCTGCCAGTTGGCATCAAGTTTATCGGCAATCCAGACTATTTGTGTTTCAGGCGTTTCCCGCGCTTCATATTCTTCAAAGGCATTGTAAACAATATTATTGAACGGTGCCGGAAAAGAAACACGGTAGTACATGATAGCCTCAAGTTCTTTGCGTTTTTTCTCCAATTTCAACCCCGGATTGGTAATTTGTGCTGATAAGGAGAGGTCTCCGCTCCGGGCTTCAGCCAAATCATGGAGCAAAGCAATTTCAAGCAGTCTGCCGAGAGCAACTTCCGTTTTAAGGTGCGGATGAATCAAGGCAAGCCAGATACAAAGTTTGATGATATGAGCTGTATCGTTTTCATGCTCTCCGGATGAAAGCAGGTTGTCCCGCTCGACTTTATCCAGCCGACCGACGGTCTGGAAAAGCTCATCCATTTGCGGCAGCAGCGGCTGAACCTGTGCAAACTCTTTATACAATGCAAATTTTTCATTGAACATTTCATCCGGCCAGTTGTCATTGAGTTTGGACAATGCGGCAACAACTTTGCATTCTTTGGTTCTGTTCTTTTTTAATTCGGCTTCCTGTCCGGCAAAGACTTCAGGCAAGATCCCGGCGTAATATTTCGCGAACGCCAGTTCAAGTATTTTTTCACGATTGAGTTTGGGATTGAGGTATGGCGCAGACATCATGCACAGATATCCCAGCCGCAGGCAGCTTTGCAGATTTTTTTTGCCTTTTCCGGCAATATGTTTTTCAAAAGCAGAAAGGGAAGTCAATATAGAATCGGCAATTTCTTTCATGGCGGTTCCTTTGGTATTAAAAGCTTCTCCGGCGTCCGACCGGAGAAGCGCGTTAACAAATTTATTTTATATTTTTGCCTATTTTGGCCTTGCCGCCCATATACGGCCGCAACTTAACCGGAATATTGACACTGCCGTCTGCATTTTGATGACATTCAATGAACGGGACCAGTGCCCGGGGCGTCGCAATACCGGTGTTGTTCAAAGTATGAACATATCTGACCTTGCCGTCGGCATTCGCCCGATAACGCAAATTGGTACGGCGGGCCTGCCATTCGGTAATGTTGGAGCAGGAATGAGTCTCCCGGTAGCAATTTTGAGAAGGCACCCAGGCTTCAAGATCATACTGGCGGTATTTCGGTGCTCCCATATCCCCGGTACAGATATCAAGCACCTGATAAGGCAGCTCCAAATCCTGCAAGACTTCTTCAGAAATCTTCAGCAGGGTCTGGTGCCATTTGTTGCTTTCCGCAATATCATTTTTGCAGATGACAAACTGTTCGGTTTTCATGAACTGATGGACGCGAACCAGCCCCCGGGTATCTTTTCCTGCCGCCCCGGCTTCACGACGGAAGCAGGGTGAAAAGCCGGCATAGAGAATCGGCAAATCAGCCTCGGTCAAAATTTCATCGGCGTGCAGGGAGTTCAGAATCAGTTCTGCCGTTCCCGACAGGTAAATATCATCCGCCGGCATATAATAGATTTCATCCCGGGAAAACGGCAGATATCCCTGACCATAAAGAGGTTTTTCTTTGGATATTGACGGCACGGTAATCACTGTAAAGCCGTGAGCACGTAATTTGTCAAGCACTATCATGTGCATGGACAGCTCAAGCTGTGCCAAGTCATTTTTTATCGCATAGGTTCTGGAGCCGCTGACTCTGGCAATACGCTCCATTTCTGCCCAGTCATTGAGTTCCATCAGTTCAATATGATCTCGCGGTTTGAAGTCAAAATGAGGAATTTCTCCGACTTTGCGAATGACAACATTTCCGCTTTCATCCGGTCCGACCGGGCATTCCGGGCTCGGCAGGTTAGGCATCCGCAGCATAATTTCATCAAATTTTTTCTGTTCGGCATCCAGGACATCAAGCTCCTGACGCAGTTCTTCACCCAAGGCTTTGCTTTTGGCGATAATCGTCGGGCGCTCTTCTGCCGACGCATTTTTTATTGAATTGCTCAAGCGGTTTTTTTCTTCCGCCAGCGCCTGGGACGATGTTTTCAATTTGGTAATTGAGGTATGCAGGGATATCAAATCATCAAGACTGATAATATTTTCATAGCCTTTTTTTCTTAGTCCGTCCTGTACAAGTTCTTTATTTTCAATGATAAATTTAATATCCAACATGTTTTTTTGTATCCCAGTTTTTATTTTTATTGATTTTCACTGTGGTTTAGAGTATCAATTTTGCAGAGAAATTCAATATAAAAATTAGGAAAAGCAACAAAATGTTTGAAGGAAAAACGATTTTGACCGGCGTCAAGCCGACCGGCACGCCCCATCTTGGCAATTATCTCGGCGCCATCAAGCCGGCCATCAAACTCGGTCATGAGGCTGTCGGCAGTGGCGGAAAGCATTATATGTTTATTGCCGATTATCATGCGATTAATGCCGAAAAAGATCCGGCCGTTCTCAACCAGAAGCTCAGGGAAATCGCCTGCATTTATCTGGCCGGCGGACTTGACCCCAGCAAGTCCGTCTTTTACAGGCAGTCAGACATTCCCGAAATTCCTGAGATTACAACTATTTTGTATGCTTATACGCCCAAAGGCTTTATGAACAAGGCGCATGCATATAAGGCCGCCGTTGACAAGAATCGGGAGGCGGGAAAGCCGGATGACGACGGAATTAATATGGGCCTGTATACTTATCCGACACTGATGGCGGCTGATATTCTGGCTTATGATTCCGATATTGTTCCCGTCGGCAAAGATCAGGTTCAGCATGTGGAAATTGCCCGGGATATTGCCGGGGCGATTAATGCCCATTACGGGCGTCCCCTGCTGCATCTTCCCGAATATTATTTTGATCCTCATGTGGCCGTGGTTCCGGGGATTGACGGTCGGAAGATGAGCAAGTCTTACGGCAATGTTATTCCTCTTTTTGAAGATGACAAGGCTATTAAAAAGGCTATTTTTTCGATTAAGACCGATTCCCGCCCGATGGAAGAACCCAAAGATCCCGAAGGCATTTTGGTTTATGAAATCTACAAGGCTGTCGCCACTCCGGCTCAGCTTCAGGAAATGGCCGAAGGTCTGCGGCAAGGCAAGCTCGGGTACGGGCATATTAAAAATATGCTTTTGGATGCGGTTATTGCCGAAGTTAAAGAGGCGCGGGAAAAATACAATTATTATATGGCGCATTTTTCCGAAGTTGAAGCCCTTTTGGCAGAAGGAGCCGCCAAAGCCCGCCCCGCTGCCCGGGCAACTCTTGACCGTTTAAAATCTGCCGTGTTTGGTTGTTAAACATCCTCCCCGGTCAGAAAACTTAGGCGGAAGCTGAGGCACCACCGAGGCGGTGGGGCCACAAGCTGGCGCAGCTTGATCCGATCGGCGACCTGAGGCAGGTCGATCCCATCGGTTTGCTGTTGCAAGCTGGCGCAGCTTGACCCGGTCGGTTAGCGGTTGAGAGATTGGGGCATGAAGCGCACTGCGTGCGGATTGTGCTGGCGGAAAAATTGAAGGTAAAGGCTCGGTGTGTACCGAGCCTTTCTCGTTACCATGAGGTGAGTATTGGGCGAACATTGCAGTTTACTCTGCCATTATATCCGTCCAAGGTGCCATCAGACATATTTATGCGGAAGCCGCTACCGCCGCCGTTACTGACAGATGTCCAATAACATGAATAATCAGATATGTATCTTCCACCATAGGATGTTAATCGATCATTCAGAGTTGATTTATTGTTATACATTGTTCTTAATTGCTCAACCGTTGGTAAAGTTCCTTCCAAATTGTCACAGAATAATTTTTCTCTGCAGGCAGCCATGGCATTTCCCCAGTCCATAGATGGACCGATATCCCACATTGTTACATAAAAGTCCATATCTGTGGTTTTCACGGCAATTATTTCTCCATTACATTTGTAGACATCACCGTCGGGGCCGTTTAAAATTTGTTGTTGGCAACTTCCATTCTTCCATTCATAGCCGCTTGAACACGTGCATTGAGCATATTTGCCACCGCAGGCGGAGCCTGCGCCACCGGCATAGCCGGTACCTGTACAGGTATATTTATAACTTGAAGCACAAGAACATTCAGCATATAACCCGCCACAGGATTTTCCGAAACCGGATTGCCCGGCGCCGGTACAGGATTCAGTAAATCCGTTTTTCTTGCAAATTTCAGCTTCTGTTGGCAAACATGCCCACTTGTTTCCAAACGGGCATTTAACGCCCTTGCCGCCGTTGCAAGAAGTTTCGGTATACCCCAAAGTCGCACAGTCTTGTGTCGCCACACATTGAGCATGAGATAAAGTCGGTAAAAAGGACAGACTCGTCCCGATAAGTAAATATTTAATATTCATAACTAAGCTCCATTGTTTTCTGTTAAAACAACACCGCTTTAGCTATGAAAACTAAGGCGGTGAGGAGCTGAAAAACTGCACTATCAAAGCAGTCGCTGTTATTCGTCATATCGCGAACCCCGAAGGCAGTAACCCGAAAGTTAAAGGCAATATCCTTATTTACCAGCACTCCACACCATAGTGGATATTTTGATAGTAGGTGTTTTTCAGACACCACAGCCGGTTTTCCTGACTGCATAGTCAGAATATCATAATGGGAGAGCTTTGGCAAGCTCTTTTTCATGTAATCACGAATTTGGGATTTTCAAGGTGGGGGGGTATGTTGAGGGCGTGATGAAAATAAAGATGACTTTTAGAATCATACTCACCCGCCCTTATGGGCGACCTCTTTCCTAAGAGAGGTGAATTTGGACACAGCTTGCGGCTGTGGAGTTTAAATTTCACCTGGATGTCTTGCGGCGTAAGTCTCGCTTAAAGCTCGACAACATCCAATTCCGACTAAATTTGTTGTTTCGCGTCGTTTCACTAGCTCACAACAAAAAGTCTCATTGCGTCTCCTCAGAAAAAGC
>CALXTH010000055.1 GCA_944391365.1 uncultured Alphaproteobacteria bacterium
GTTCTTCATCTTCCAGCTCGTCTTCAAGCTCCAGCAGCTCCGGAAGCTATAATTCAGATTGCTCGGTAACCAGTAAATCTTGTGATTACGGATGCGCCAAAACAAACTCCTGCAACAAATGCATTGAGTGCAAACCAAAACCTGAAGAACCATCATGTTCCAACAAGTATTGTGCTGAATCATGCTCCTCAGAAGTAGAATCTTATACCACTGGAGGAGCTCACTGGAAATTTACATATTACAATACATGCGTAATAGACTGTAAAACAGGACAAAAAAGCTGCTACGGAGGAACACTTACAGGCGGAGAATCTTGCAATTTATCTGACCCAAGATGCGGAGATTGCTGGGGACACGCAATTTTAAAATGCAATTAATAAAACACAATAACAATTTAACTATTAAAGCAAAAACAAAAAATTTCCGGTGGCTGCAACTTCTAAAAAACACCAAAGAGCCGTTGTTTTCACAGCGGCTCTTTTCAATCAGCAAACAAATTTACAAAGAACGAACAGCCTGCTCCAGCTTTTCAATATCATCACCGCATAAAACATCCCGGATCTGCTCAAAATTTTTTTCTTATCCTTTATAAATACCGTTCTGCAAAAAAGCCGGCAGCTCTTTCAGAGCCGAAGCCCCGGCCGCTTTGGTATGCCCGCCGCCGCCAAACTCCGCCGCAATTTTTGAAACATCAACATTGTCTTTCAGAGTATAGAAAGACAAATTCCAGCTGTTTTTCTTATTCATAAAGAAATTAACCATAAAATCATACGTTTCAATAAAAGGAATGGAATCATAAAAAGACGACTTCCCCTGCGGCATATTGGCACAAATACACTTCATACCCTTGTAATGGCTGGTAAAAGCCATTCCCCGTACCAAACGATAATCCCGGATTTTAATCCACGATAAAATCGCTTCCCCTTTGGCAACCATTTCATCAATATTAATCCGGCTCTCAAGAATTTCATCCCAAAAAGGTTCTTCCGGACGATTTGGCCCCAGCGACTGACAGGCATATTCAAAGGGCATCACCCGGGGATCACTCAGGTCAAAAACATCCTGCATGGCCAAAAGTTTCACCCCTTCGGGCAAAGGCTCTCCCGGATGAAAATACTCCCAAGTCAGCTGAATAGCCGCCGTTCCGGACCGCCTCAGCCCCTTAATCTCTTCATTTTCCCCGCGATACATAACATCTTCATACTCGTTAATAACCGAAATATGATGGTCAATCCAGACCAAATCCTTGCTTTCGTTGAGCTTAAACATATAATCAATGGGCAACGAAATATCACAAATCACGATTTTATCATGCTGTTCAATCTGTTCATAAGGAATTTCCATATCATGATTCAGCCCGAGGAGCTCTGTTTCGGGATATATACGTTTGACAATTGCCGCAGACCCTTTCCCGTCGTGATCTGCAATATGATAAATACACAACATACTTTTCTTTCTCCAGTTCTCTTTACTTAAAAATCTATATTCATCCCGTCATAAGCCGGCTCGACATGATCCGGGGTATTATTCATAATCTCATCATAATCGCATTCCGAAGCCATATGGTTCAGCACCACATGCCTGGGATTGATTCGCCCGATATAGCCCAAAACTTCATCCAAACCGGCATGCTGTATCTGCCCGAACGGCGTCGTCAGCGGCATAAGCATCAACTTCGGCCGGACGCGGATTCGTTCAAAAGCGCTCTCCGCAATCATTTTGAAATCAGCAATATGCACATACTCTCCGTCATTAAACACATAGCCCAAACATTCCGGACAATGCTGCAAAAGCTTTATCGGCGTGATTTTCACTCCTTTGATATAAAAAGGATGATTGGCTTTGACCGGATTGGGAATAAGGCTCGGCGTCCGTACAACGTTTTTAACCTGATTGGGCTTGGCAATCAGATAAAAAAAGCAACGCCGGATATGCTTCAGGGTCATTGTCCCGCCATAAATATTCAGACTATTGCGCGAAATCCGGTTAATCTCCCGCAAATCATCAATACCGTGCACATGGTCGGCATGCGCATGCGTATACAACACCCCGTCCAAAGCTTTAATCTGATGAAAAACCAATTGTTCCCTCAAATTCGGACAGGTATCAATCAAAATCCGCACCCCGTTAATCTCAACATAGGTCGAAGTTCTGACTCTGCGGTTTTTGGGATTATCCGGATTGCAATTTCCCCACCCCATGCACAGAGAAGGAACCCCCGGAGCCGCTCCCGCACCCAAAACAATAACTTTCCCGGACATCAGAACGCATATCTCCCTTTATCACTGGCCTTTCTGAATAACCTGTAAAAATTATTGGAAGTAATCTCCGCCAGTTCGTCAAAAGAAATATCTTTAATCTGCGCCAGCTTTTCGGCCGTATATTTGACAAATGAAGATTCATTGCGTTTTCCCCTGACCGGAACCGGCGCCAGATACGGCGCATCTGTTTCCACCAGAAGCCTGTCCGGCGGCACATCGGCAAAAATATCGCGAATATCATTTGATTTGTTAAACGTAATCATCCCCGAAGCCGACAAATAAAAACCAATGGACAATGCAAACTCGGCAAATTCACGGGAAGAAGAAAAACAATGAATAACCCCGCTAAAAGGCTTTTTGGCATATTCCTCGCCCAAAACCGCCGCCATATCTTCATCAGATTCCCGGTTGTGAATAATCAACGGTAACCCGGTTTCCTGCGCCGCCTTTATCTGCTCGCGCAAAACCCTGATTTGCAAATCCTTCGGGCTGTAATCATAATAATAATCCAACCCGCACTCCCCGATGGCCACAACCTTTTTATGCCCACAATACTTGATAAAATCCTCTGCTTTAACATTGGGATATTCGGCAGCATTATGCGGATGAACCCCCGCCGCGGTATAAATAAACGGATATTTTTCAGAAATCTCAAGCTGCTTGTCAATCTCGCCGATATTATTCCCAGCATTCAACATTGCCGTCACCCCGCTTTCCCGCGCACGCTGCAGCATTTCTTCAAAATCGTCTTCAAAATCATTAAAATCCAAATGACAATGAGTGTCCACTAACATCGTTTATCCTTAATTTATTTTACAAATCTCATACAACACATTCAAAAGCGTCTGCCTTTTGTCCAGATTAAGCCGTTCCGCCTCGTCAAACGCCTTCACCGTTTTTTCCCAAACCTCAATCATCGCCTCCATATCCCGGCTAGCTTTGATATTCTCGGCAATATATTTCAGAAGCAGCTCCTGCGTCAGATAATAGCTGTCCTCATCTTTAACATTTTCATCACAAAAAGCAAGCATATCCGCCAGTTTAAACTTTTTCCCCGCAGCAATCAGCTGCCCCAGCCGCTCATAAATATCCAAAGCCCCCTTATCGGCAAAAATCAAAGCTTTGCCGATGCTGCCTGAACAAATATGTGCCAGATTTTTGACCAGCGGCTCTGCCAGCTCCGGCCGATACCGCCGCAACAGCGAGGCAACCGTCGTCTCATCCAGCGGCTGCATATTCAGTTTGGCGCAGCGTGAACGGATTGTCGGCAACAACCGGTTGGGCTGATGACTGATAAGCAACATAATTGTTTTCAACGGCGGCTCTTCCAGAATTTTCAAAATGGCATTGGCACTGGAAACATTCATATCATCAATGCTGTCAATAATCACAACGCGCCATCCGTCGTTTGAAGACTTCTTGCTCAAAAACTCATTAATCGTCCGAACATCATCAACCCGGATAAAAGCTGATTTTTTCAAAGACTTAAGCTCATCATCCGATAAAGCCTCACCGTCCTTAATGGCCTTCAGCACTTTTTTGCGGTCGGTTTCGGTATAATCGCGCTCCAACACCTTCAAATCCGGATGTGCATCATTGGCAACCAGCCTGAAAACCTGTGAATCTTCCGGAACATAAAGGGACTGATAGCTCTCGCGCTGTTTTTCATCCGCATACAACAAAAAACGTGCAAACCGATAAGCCAAAGTCGCTTTGCCGATTCCCTCTGTTCCCGAAATCAGCCAGGAATTATGGAGCGAATTGCTTTTCCAGGCATCCAGCAGCATTTTTTCCGCTGCCTCATGCCCGAGCAGCACCGTATTTTTACGCGGAACACACTCCCCCGGAGAAGCCACACCCTCACCCATTGCTATAATTTAAACCTTTCTTTCACAACCTGAACAATATCAATATGCAGCCGTTCAATCGACTTGTCGGCATCCAGAACCACAAAGCGTTCCGGCTCCTGCCGGGCCATTTCCAGATAGCCCCGCCGCAAATTCTCATGAAAAGCAAGCTCACGGCTTTCATGGCGGGTTTCTTTCGTCGCCATTCCCAAAGCCTTTTTGAAAGAGCGTTCCAAACCGGTTTTCGGATCCATATCCAGCACAATCGTCAAATCCGGCTTAAAATCGCCGACGGCAATCTGATAAAGCTCATCCAACAGCCTTTTGTCCACTCTTTTGTCATAGCCGTAATACTGATAAGCCACGGTTGAATCGGCAAAACGATCGCTCAACACCCACACGCCGTTGTTCAGCGCCGGCCAGACTTTTGTTGTCAGGTGCACCCGCCGGTCAGCATAATACAACAGAGCTTCGGCAACCGCGTCAAATTTATCCTTATCCCCGGTCACCAGCAACTGCCGAAGCTCCAGACCGATTTCCGTTCCGCCCGGCTCTTTTGTGGCCAGATTATTAATCTGCTGCGAATGCAGATAATCCGACAACAGTTTCAACTGCGTAGACTTTCCGGTTCCTTCACCGCCCTCAAAAGTAATGAACATCCCTTTTGAATCCGGAGCCTTGCATTCCGGAAACAATTCCATCTGCCACTCTTTTTCGCCTTCGATACCCCGGGGCGTCGCCACTTTGCCCTTTAATGACCCCATTACGACTCGGCCCCGAACAGCAAATACTTAAGATTCTCCCGGATACGGCCAAAGAACCCAAGCTCTGAAACACTCTTTGCCGCCACCAGAGGAACCTCAATCGTCTCCATATTCGGAACCTCGACCCGAACAACGCCAAGCTGCTGCCCGGCTTCGACAGGAGCCGCAACCGGTTTGTCATAAACGGCTGTCAGCTTTGTGTTCAAAACATCGCTGCGGGCAATTGTCCGAATCAAATCCTCATTCACCAGCAAATCAACTTCCGGCTCGGTTCCAAACCAAACCGGCACAGTTGCAGCAACCTGCCCTTTCTCCAGAACATGATAATTATCAAACTCTCTGAACCCCCAGTTCATCAGCTTTTCAGCCTCTTCTGAGCGTTCCTTGTTGCTCTTCATCCCGGCCATAACCTCAATCAACCGGCGGTCACCGCGTTTGGCTGTTGCCGTTAGGCTGAACCCGGCCTCTTCCGTATGCCCGGTTTTCATACCATCGGCATAAGGCATGGAATACAACAACGGATTTCTGTTGCCTTGACGAATACCGTTATACGTGAAATATTTTTCCGAAAACAGATGATAGAACTCCGGAAAATCATCAATAATCGCCTTGGCCAGCAGCGCCAAATCCTCCATGGACATCCGCTGTTCCGGATCAGGCAGTCCCGTCGCATTGACAAAAGAGCTGTTATTGAGCCCCATCCTTTTGGCTTTGATATTCATCTGCGCGGCAAAATCCTCTTCCGAACCGGCAATATTTTCAGCCGCCACGATGCAGGCATCATTTCCCGACTGAATTAAGATTCCCTTAATCAAATCTTCAACGCGTACCTTTTGTCCGATTTTCAAAAACATTGTCGAACCGCCGCTGGCCGCACCGCCCTTTCGCCATGCATTTTCACTGACCGTAAAAGTATCATCCAGAGACAAAGATCCATCTTTCAATTTGTCAAAAATCATATAAACAGTCATCAGCTTGCTCATGGAAGCCGGCGGAACCATACGCTTATGATCTTTTGTAAACAGATACTGACCGGTGGTATAATCCATCAAAATCGCATTTCTGGCTTTGGTTTCAATAGCTCCGGCCTCAAAAGCCCCGAACAAAAACGTTGAAGCGGCCAACGCCAGAATAAATTTTTTATTTCCCGTCATAACTCAGACTCCTCCTCTTCCTGTCAGTCTGCATCTTTAACAATTCTGGCATCATTAATGCCATAATCTCTTAATTTTTCCAAAGTTGTCTCAGCGTCTGCCGAATCATTATAAGGCCCGAGCCGCACCCGGTAAAGAGGGCTACCGTTGACGGTCGCCTGAGAGAGTTTAACTGTTCCGACCCTTGACAACTGGTTGGACAAACGCCGGGCCAGTTCCGGCTTGGAAAAAGCACCGGCCTGAACAAAAAACTTATTGCCGTTATTGGCCGTCATGACCGGAACCTTAACTTCCTCGCGAGACACGATATTAATCTTTTCAACCGGCTTTTCTTCGACAACCTGAGCACTTCCGGCACCGACCAGATAATTCCGGTCACCGTCCAGCTGAGCCTGCTGCACGGCCGGGAGCATGCTTGCCGGCGGCGGCACTTCCGCATCATAAGCCTCGGCTTTGGCATTATACAACGCATAGTTCGGTTCAAAATCCTGCTCAAGCAGAGCCTGTTTCAACGCCACACTTTCCTTCGGCAAAATTTCAACCCGGACTTTGGCCGTCCCCTTTGACTTAAATCCCAAAAGTTCCGCCCCTCTTTTTGACACATCAATAATACGATTCTTTGCATACGGACCACGGTCATTCACCCGGAGCACCAAAGACCGTCCGTTTTCCAGATTGGTAACCCTTACAATAGACGGCAAAGGCAGAGTTCGGTGAGCTGCCGTCAACGTATTCATGTTATAATCTTCACCGTTTGCAGTCTTCTTTGCATGAAAATCTTCACCATACCAGGAGGCAATTCCCTCTTCCGAATATGTATAATCTTCTTTCGGATAATACCATTGCCCCATAATTTGGTAAGGTTTTCCGATTTTATACGTTCCACCCATATCTTTAATAACGGCAGCCTGCGTATATGGAGAAGACTTCAAATCCACCTCATCGGAGGCACATCCGGACAGCAAAAGCAACGCCGCCCCGACCATAACCCTTGATTTATTCAAAAACATTATCACTCCCGCAAAATTCAAATTCCAGATATTTTCCTCAATTTAACTTCTTTTTCCCGGTTCGTAAAGACTGTTTTTTCTTTTGCACATCAACTTTTTGCGCTTTCCGGGGCTGCACCGGCACGGCAAAACCGATTTCAGGATTATAGGAATTGATTTTCTGCAAAAACTGATAATCCGGATACCCGTCCTGTGGCATCAAAGCCTCCCCCTGCACTTTTTTGATTGCTTCCCGGGTCTTGCTCCCGAGCTTGCCGTCTTCCGCAAGCCTGAAACGACCGACACGGTTCAAAAAGTTCTGAATTTTCATCACATCATCGGTTTTAACCTTAACGGCACCATGTTCCGAAATCGGTTTCCACTTTTTTCCGCTCTTAATATAATCGGCAAGCATCCCAACCGCCAAAGCATAATTTTCGGAACGATTCCAAACCATAATTTTACTGAAATTCTCCGTAACCAGATAAGCATGGCCTTTCTTTCCCTCCGGCACAATAATCGAGACCTCAAGCCCCTCGTCCAGATTGATTTTTTGGGCAGAGACCGTCCGCACCCCAAGCTTGTTCCAGTCCTTAACCTTCTTTTTATAATGCCGTCCGGTCTGCGCATAGTCAAAATTCCAGGGCAATCTCACTTCCATACCCCAGGGAATACCGGGTTTCCACCCGATAGAAGACAAATAATTTGCCGCAGACCCCGCCGCATCTTCAAATGAATGCCAGATATCTATTTTTCCGTCGCCATTATAATCAACCGCATAAGCATTAAACGTTGACGGCATAAACTGAAAATGCCCCATGGCGCCGGCCCACGATCCCTCCATTTTGGTAAAGTCAACCTCCTGCTCATCCACAATTTTCAGTGCCTGATACAGTTCATTGCGAAAAAATTTCGGCCGCCGGTCATCATAACTCAAAATTGTCAGCGCCTCAATCACCTGAAAATTTCCGAAAGTTTTTCCGTAATATGTCTCCATTCCCCAAAAAGCCACGATATATTCAAACGGCACCCCGTACTTTTTCTCCATATCCCGGAACAACGGTCTCAATTCCCGATATCGTCGCTGCCCCTCGGCAACTTTTTTCTGATTCAGCACCCGGTTCAGATACGCCCCCGAAGTCAGCAGAAATTCTGCCTGTTTTCGGTCAATTTCCACTACCTCCGGTTTCGGATGATAATAATTCGGAGCAAAAACAGTTTCAACAGTCTCTTCGGAGATCCCCCGTTCAATCATCTCCGTCTTCAAATCTTCAAGCCAGTTCCGGTAAGCCTCGGGAACTTCGACAACCGCCTCAGGCTTTTCCGCCGCAGCAGATACCCCCGAAAACAGAACACCCGCCAGACAAACCGCCAACCAGCCTCGCATAAACTTCCCCTCTTCTAAAAAAACAAACACTTTTATATAATTTATAGAAAAACAGTTAATAAATATTATATTTATTGTGAAAACAAATTATGCTGTTATATTAAAAGCAACTGGATTGTTAAGCTCCCTTTAGCCCAAAGGGCTGAAACATCCATAAATCATCCTAAACATCTGGAGATAACAACATGGCAATCACCACCAACAACAAAATAAAGCACCTCTGGCTTTATATTATTGCCGGCGTCGCTTCATTGGGAGGCCTTCTGTCCGGATTTGATACCGGAGTCATTTCCGGTGCGCTTCTGTTCATCAACGACACCTGGCCGCTCACCACACTAGAACAAGGCTGGGTTGTATCCTCGGCCTTGGTTGGCGCCGTCCTTGGTGCCGTCGGAAACGGCATCTTGGCAGATATCTACGGCCGAAAAAAAGTCATCATCGCCACCGGCATCATCTTTGCCGCCGGCTCCGTTCTGTGCGGCTTTGCCCCGAGCGCTTTCTGGCTGATTGCCGGCCGCATGATTCTTGGTCTGGCCATCGGGATGGTCAACTTCGTCATTCCCCTGTACCTGTCGGAACTCTCTCCGCAAAAAGTCCGGGGAATGCTGGTCTCGCTTTACCAGCTGGCCATCACCGCCGGAATTTTGTTCTCCTATCTGATTAACCGCATTTTTGCCCTGACTGAATACAACTGGCGCTGGATGCTTGGCGCCGGCTTAATCCCGGCCATGATTCTCCTAATCGGCATCAGCTTCCTCGGAGACACACCGCGTTGGCTCATCAGCAAAAAGCGGGAAGATGAAGCCCGGGCTATTTTCCAAAAGATTGAACCGGAAGCAGACCCTGATAAACATATTGAAGAAAGCAAGACGACACTCACCCCGGTAAAAACCCGGAAATTAAAGAAAAAAGTCTTTGAAAGCTGGATGCTCACGCCGGTTTTGGTCGGCGTCGGCGTTATGTTTATGCAAATCTGCACCGGCATCAATAACATCATTTATTACACCGCCACCATTTTTAAAGCCGCCGGTTTCACCGACACCATCGGAGCTCTTTACGCAACCATCGGCGTTGGCGTGGTCAACTTTGCCATGACCTTTGTCGCCATTTTTTACAGTGACAAAATCGGACGCAAACCTTTGCTCTACATTGGCTTGACCGGCATGACCATCAGCCTGTTCACTCTGGGCGGCTCGTTCTACCTGTCAGAATTTCTCGGAGACAATCTGGAATGGGTCGCCGTCGGCAGCATCATTACGTTCATTGCCTGCTTTGCCT